>JAYVOO010000462.1:0-4205 GCA_043757905.1 Oligoflexia bacterium | reverse complement strand
CTGCACCCCGCTGTCGGGAAAGTAATCCTGAAACCGCTGGTTCAGAATCTCCACCGCCCGCTCGGCCGTGATGTCCTCCGGAAATTCGCCGCCCAACTCCGAATCCGTGAGGCCGGTGAAGATCTCGTAAAGCACCTGGCCCAGGTCCCGGATCGAGTTCTTGCCGTCGTGGAATTTGTCCTTGGGAGATCCGTAGAGTTTGCAGCTGTATTCCCAGAATTTCTTAGTGCCGCGAGCAAGCAGCATGTGCGTGACGTCGACATACTCTTCGGCGATCTTCTTGAGCAACCGGCCGATCTCGTCGTCCGGGCCGAGCGTGGTACCGATGTCTTGGATCAAGTCCGCGAGCTCGTCGAGCTTCTTCGCGGTATCAAAGCCCAGCTCCTGCTTCGCATAGTAATCCGCGCCAAGTTTGGGGATGCTCTTGAACTTGCTCTTTCGAAGTTCCGCCTCGACCCATGGCTCCCACTTAATCGCCTCGAGAATTCGGATCGGGCGCTGGGCCTCCACGAGGCGCTGCGAAAGGCGTTTGATCTTTTCTTTGTAGGTGGTCCAAACCATAGGGTCTTCCAAGTATGACTCAGCCTCTCAGCCCCCGAAAGTCGCATTGCGTTAGCCTCGGATTTGCACTGGGAAGATACGGAGGGAAACCCCATGCAGTCGCACTTCCACGGACCCGACAACGCAGAATACGAAATCCGAAAAGCCTATAACACCGCAGTCGAATCCGCGGTCACTTTTGCTGGTTTCCGCGAACCCATCCCGGGCTTAAATCCAGTGGAAGTCAGCGTTTTTTACCGGAAAGCATTCCGCTGCCTGCAAGAGGGCGAACGTCTGGCCGCCGAACGCTGGGCGAGAACCACCAAGCACCTTGCCCGCGCATTCTGGCACGAAGCCAAGGTGGCTCATCTCGAGGCCCACGCCACTGAGTTCGCTTTTCTTCCAGGTGCTACGAGCGAGGAATACAACCTCCATGAGCATCCCGATACGACTGAAGACCTGCTGAACTGTCTCGCTGACCACTCTCCCCCAGGGGCGGAAGCAATGCCTGAGGATATGCGACGTTACTTAACCCGCGCCCGCGAGCACCTCGAGATCCTCCGCCACTCAAACTACACACATGAACTTCTCCGTGCCGAGCGCCTGAAGGCTGCCCATGAGTACGGCCGCGTGATCGAATGCATGGTGCTCGCCCTCGAGACAGACCAGACCTCACCCCGAGCAGCCTGAAACTGGCCGCCTGAAAAAAGAAAACCCCCGTATCCGCATTTCGGCGAATACGGGGGTTTTGAATTTCGAACCGACCCGAGCGATTAACGCTTCGAGTACTGGAACCGGCGACGGGCGCCAGCCAAGCCGTACTTCTTACGCTCGACTTCGCGGGAGTCGCGGGTGATGTGGCCGGCCTTCTTCAGGACGCCACGGAAAGTCGGATCCACTTCGAGCAGAGCGCGGGAGATCCCGTGCTTCACGGCGCCGGCCTGGCCGGTGACGCCGCCGCCTTTGACGTTGACGAGGATGTCGAAACGACCCACCGTCGCAGTCAGCTCAAGTGGCTGCATGATGATCAGGCGCGAGCTAGCGCGCGGGAAATAATCTTCAAAGGAGCGGTCGTTCACGCGGATCACACCGGTGTCGCCAGCCCTGGGGCGCAGGTAAACCCGCGCGATTCCGTTCTTTCTCTTACCTACCTGGTGATACTGCTTTTCCATTGTTCTCCTTGGGAACGGCTGGGATTCCAGCCGCGCGGCCCGTGGCCGCATTTTTGTCTGGCTTGAATCACCCGCTCTGAAGCCGGGACCCAAGCGACTGCGAAATTTTACTTAGCGTCGGACTTGGACTTCTTCTTCTCGACGACCGTGCGGCGAATCGCTCCGGCCGGAAGCGGAAGCGGGTTCTGCGCCGAATGCGGATGCTCTCCGCCGACGAAAAGCTTGAGCTTCTTCATCTGGTGGCGAGCAAGGCTCGACTTGCCGGTCATTCCCCAGACAGCCTGGCGAAGAACTTCGGTTGGGTTGCGGCGGAGCATCTCGCGAGCCGTCGTGGTCTTGAGTCCGCTGACCCAGCCCGTGTGCTTGCGGTAGAGCTTTCCATCCAGCTTATTGCGGGTGAAAACGACCTTGTCCGCGTTCAACACGACGACGAAGTCGCCGGTGTCCGCATGACGGGTGTACGTGGTCTTGTGCTTTCCGATGATCACGCGCGCGATCACGGTAGCGAGGCGGCCGACCACCTGGTCCGTCGCATCGACGACATACCACTTCGGAGCGTTGGGACCGGTGGGTTCAAAAAAATGAGGGACGGACTGCTTCGCCTGATAAGTCTTTTGCTGCAACATAGGTTGTTGGAATTACAGGACCCCTATATTGAAGTCAACGGGATTTTCTTCGGAGTGTCAGGACATCTCGCGAAGATTTCCGCGAAGTGAAAAACGCGTTGCCGACCTCTGAATAGGCTGAAAATCACGCGTTCGCTGAAGGACCAGGCGTCGAAAGACGGAGAAGCTCACCGTCGCTCCTGCCACACCCCCCGCGTTCGATTTCGCAGGCGAGCAGGATCCAAGCATCCACGAATACTGGTTGAATTAGCCTAAACAAGTCCATCACTTAGGCTAGCTTATGGCCCTTCGCTTGCATCCTTCCCCCCGTTTTCAAGGAAGATCAGGAGAAACGATGAAATATGCAGTGCTGGCCGCCGCGATGGGAATTGGGATGTATAGGGCGACTTGTGGCGCCGCCTGGGCCGCCCCAGCGGTCGCGCCTCTCACCGAGAACTTCAAACTGGGTTACGCCATTTCATTGCAGGCTTGCTCGGCCTCGGCCTGCACTAGCCTCCCCGGCAAAGTCGCCCAGCTCAACGTGACTCTCGAGCGCTCCACCCTAAGCTCAACGGTCCGGGAGATTTGGGAAGGTCAGGGCTTCGCCCAGTTCCAACTCGACGTCGGCACGCAGATTATCCCGCTGCTCGCGCGCGTACAGATCACCAAGCAGACGAATCGCGGCAGCTCAGACTACTGGGTGAGCGCTTCGATTCAGCCATCGTCCGGCGCAGGGGCGCCGCTCGCTGAAGTCGGCATCGGCGCATTGTCCGAGGAAAGCCTGCCGATGATGGAGCGCGTGAGCACGCGCGCAATTGCGAAGAATCAAGCCGGATTCGAGCTCTTTCCGGTACTGCGCGTGGGCAGCCTCGATGCCCTCTCCTATGGGTCTTTCCATTAAGCTCCCGTCGAGCTTGCCCCCGGCTCAGTGGAGAATGCGCTTCGGATCCGGCGCGAGCGCGAAGCTCAACATCGAAAGGCTGCCGTACTCGATACCGCGGTAAATCGGGAACGCCACGTCGCTCTCGAGCGCCGCCCCGATCGCGAAATAAATCGGAAGCAGATGCTCGTTCGTCGGATGCGCAAGGAGCGCGGCGGGCGCAGTTTCCTCGAAACGGACGATCGCCTCGACGTCCTTCTCCAGGAGCTTCTGGATAAGCCAGCTCTCGAACTCCTGCGCCCACTTCTCCCCTTCGCTCATCTTGCCGTGCCAGACGAGCTTCTCGAGGTTATGGACCGCGCCGCCGCTGCCCATCAGCAGGACGCCCTCTTTCCGAAGCGAAGCGAGCGCCTTCCCCATCTTTAAAACGGTGCGTGGCTGCTGAGGATCAGGAATCGTGATCTGCACGACCGGAACATCCGCATCCGGAAACATGATCCGAAGGGGTACCCAGATGCCATGGTCCTGTCGGCGTTCGGCTTCCAATACGGCTTGGAATCCCTCTTCGCCGAGTAGCCCCGCGACCCGAACAGCGAGGTCTGGAGCACCCGGCGTGGCATACTCGATTTGGTAAAGCTTCCCCGGAAACCCCTTGAAGTCATGCATAATGGAGTTACGGTCGGAAACGCTCACACGAACCGCTTCGTCGCCCGAGACTCCGTGCGCGGAGATGACGACGATGGCTTTGGGCCGGCCGAGCGCCTGCGCGAACTGCCGGAGCGAGTCGGCGAACTTGTCCTCGCCCGGCTCGGCGATAGCAAGCATCGGCGTTCCGTGACTGACAAAGATCGAAGGCATAGTGGAAGCGGTGGCGGCCATGTCCCCACCCTATTCCTCCACGTGCGAGGAATGCAAGTCCCTGCGGGCTGCTTCAGTGGGACTGGGGCATGCATCCGCCAGGAAGGCGGAATGCCAGGATGCACAGGGCAGGAAGCCCGGCTCCAGTCC
>JAYVOO010000461.1:0-4207 GCA_043757905.1 Oligoflexia bacterium | reverse complement strand
GAGTTCGTCTCCATCTTTCCAACGCGGGTTCGTGCGTTCGAAGAAGTCCACCCTGGGCACGCCCTTGCGAAGTGCATGAGTAATCGGGGCAACCTCGCCCTTGAGCTTGCAGGTGATCTCGGCTCCCTTGCCCTTCGAGGCCTTGTCCGCGAACGCGATGATGCCGCTCGAAGGGTTGTAGAGCTTTCCAAATTTTTCGCTGTAAAAGGCGCTCATCAGGCTCTTTTCGAATGCCGGCGTCTCGCGCTGGTGATCGGGAAAGGCGTTGGTGAAGTTATTGGCCATGAGGAGGTAGGTCTTGTAGCCCTTCGAGATCAGGAACCAATAGACCGGGCGGAATGGGTTCTTCAGTTTGAGCATCCAAAGGTAGACGAGGAAGCGAATGCCGAGGGCCGGGCTGCCCCAGTATTTCGATTCCAGGATGGTGTCGCCGCTAAAGACTCCGATGACGCTCCGGCCGGCCACCTGCATCGGCCTCACGAGCAGAGTGGAGAATCCGCAGATTCCGTCCGCTTCGCTTTCGAGCAGGATCACGTCGTTCTTCTCTTCCAGGTCCGCGATGAACTGCGGGTAGCTCACGCCGTCGTAGTAGCGTGAAAGGATATCGAACATACGAGTGAGGCTTGCTTCGTCGAGCAGGTTTCGGGCGATAACACGGGCTTTCAGTTTCGATTTCATAATTCGATCTCCTCGCCCAGTGCTTCGAGCGAAACGGTTTTAGGGCCTGTATTCTTGAGCTCGAGCGACCGGCGTAAGCCAGCAGTTCCACGGCTCGGCATCCAAGGCAGATCGCAGCTGATCTGGGCCTCGGTATGACGGATGAAGCCGATGATGGCGTGGTCGGCCTTGACCGGGGCTTGCATCGAGAACTTGATCGACTCGAAGATCTCGCGGTCGCCCTTCTCGAAGTAAGTGCCGACGAAGTAGGTGAGCCACACGATCGCGCGCCCGATGATCTTTCCCAGTACCCGGCCGAAGCGGTCTTTGCGCTTCTTGGTGACGAAGGCCATGATACCTTCCGTGCCTCCGTTGATCGTCGGGCGATGTGGGAAGAGCAAATAGAAGTGCAGGAAGTCTGGCCCGAGCGTCACGACGCCGGTCGAGGCGTAGTAATAATCATCGTAATATGTGAGCGCGTCGCTCTTCTTGTAGAGCGGCGCGAACAACCGGCCAAGCCAGTTATGCGGCACGCCCGAGCGGTTGCGGAGTCGGACCATCTGGCGGCTCTTGGGCTCGGCATGCAGGTCCATCCCGTCTGCGAGGAGCCGCGCTTCCGGGTGAACGGCATTGAAATGGTGGGCGTCGATCGCGTTCAGCATCACGACTTCTGGGCGGCAAGGACGAGTCGTGCGGTGGCCGACGAGAACCTCGACGTCTTCATCCTCGCCCAGCTCGGCGAACTGGGGCAGGGGATCTTCGTCCGCGTCGGCGGCCTGCTCGGCTCCGCAATGTACCCAGATTAGGCCGTATTTCTCGGATACCCGGTGGGTCGGCACGCGTGGGATGGAGGAGGTCTTGTCAGAGTATTTCTGGCAGGGGATATCCGTGCACTCGCCTTGGGCGGAAAACTTCCAGTCGTGGAAGCCGCAGCGGATCGAGTCGCCCTCGACCTTGCCTTCCTTAAAATGCGCGCCCATATGCGGGCAGAACGCGTCGAGGGCGGTGACTGTGCCCGAGGCTCCTCGGAAAAGCGCGAGCGGACGTCCAAGAAGTTCCACGCCGACAACTTGGCCTTTGCGGAGCTCCTTCGAAGGCAGCGCCCAGTACCATCCGCGAACGAACTTCGCGGCGTTGTTGAAAACCTTGGTTTCAGCGAATTTGGACATGATATTATGGACTCACAGGATCCGTCGGACAGAAGCGTCCGTTGAACGGTCGGGCTGGGCAAAATGGATATAACGCATAGTGTCAAAAAACACAATAGTTTAACTTAATCAATTTACAATGCGTGCCCACCTTATAATGCTCCTTCTTGCGGCTTTGGTTCTAGACCCTGCTCTGTCCGCGAGGGAGCCGGTTCGCCGACGGAAAAAGTCCAAGAAGTCTGCGCCGATCACGAAGCCGATCCCCAAGATCAAATCTAAAGATCCGGTGCCGGACTCATCATCTGCGCCTGAGCCTTCCGCCGCGTTTCGCGCCTCGCTCACCTGGACGACGGCGGCGGGGTACACGGGGCTGACTGAGATTCCGGCCAACTTCGGCAACAGTGTGCTCGAGCTACCTGACTTTCAGGCGCTGACGGAGCTCAAGCCGGATCTCAGCGCGGAAGCTGGAAAATTTCATATCATCGCGCGGCCCCGGCTGCGTTTCAGTATCTTGCATTCGACCGTGCAGGGGGCATCGAAGTCCCGATTTGAATCGCCCGAGCTCCTAATGAACGAGCTCTATCTGCAGTGGACGCCCTCGGATTACATCTCGCTCGCCTATGGGCTGCAGAATTTCCAATGGGGCCCGGCCGAATCGATGAGCCCGAGCAACCGGATATTTCACGAGACCGTGCAGTCGCGCGACATTCTCTACGCCGTGCGGGGACATCATCTGGCCCGGCTGAACCTGACACCCGCGCAGGACTGGAGCTTGATATTGATGGGCGAGCTGACGGAGAACGGCGAGGAGTCTTATGCCGCCGATCAGCCCTTTGAAGCTAAAGCGCTTCTCAAGGCCGAGCACAGCTGGAACTCCGGCGCGGATTACATCGGGTTGGTCGGAGGTGTGAGACAGGTCGCGAAGCCCTGGTTCGGCGAGTACTTCAACCTCTCGCCGCTCGAGGGGCTTTCGCTCTATGCGGACGCGAGCCATGAGCAAGGCTCGCGCGCGTGGTACCCGGAGACTCGGACCGATCTGGGCACGGGCGCAAGCTCCTTGGTCCTCGCTCAGTCACAGGCCGCTTCCACCGGTTTGTATACCCTCGCGGTCTTTGGCGCGCGTTACACTTTCTTGGGCGGAAGTGATCTCAGGTTCGAGTTCGTTTACGACGGGGCTGCCTATAACCCGGCCGAACGCCAGCTCATCCGTCAGGCGCTCGCTCCCACCGGCGGCACTCGGTTATTCATCGACGCCGAGAACCTGCGAAGGCTGCTCAGGCCGGGCCTCGAGTTCCCGGGACAGCGCTTCGCGCTAGTTTCCTTGCGGGTTCCGGATTTCTTGCTCGAGCGAAATCTTTCACTTTATACTCGGTACATGCACTCACTCACGGACCAGTCCGGCCAGGCCTACGCGACCCTTGAGTACATCGTGGGTGACTCGGGCACGCTGTTTGGCGCCACTGGTTTCACGCACGGCGAGCCCGTGGACGAGCTCCGGGGATTCTCGTCTTACTCCCTACTCGTGGGATACCGCCATGCCTGGTAAATCCCAGGTTGAAGTGGAAAACCGCCTGATTGTCGAACTTTCCGGCATCCAAAAGAGTTACCGTCTGGGCGAGACGCTCGTGCCTGCGCTTCGCGGGGTGGCGCTCGAGATCCGCGCAGGCGAGTTCACGGCCATCTGCGGATCCTCCGGATCAGGCAAGAGCACGCTACTGAACGTCGTGGGCTGCATCGATCGGCCCGACTCGGGAAGCGTCCGGATCGAGGGCGTCGAGGTCGCGAAGCTCAACGACGACGAGCAGAGCAGGCTCCGAAATCAAAAGATTGGTTTCATCTTCCAGTCCTTCAATCTCGTGCCCGTCCTGAGCGTGTACGAGAATGTGGAGCTGCCGCTCTTGATCAACCCCTCGGTGAAGCCCTGGGAGAGGCGAGAGCGCGTGCTCTCGGCGCTTCGCGATGTCGAGATCGAGAATCTTGCCGGAAACCGCCCCGATCAGCTCTCGGGCGGTCAGCGCCAGCGCGCGGCCATCGCGCGCGCGCTGGCCGGGCGTCCGGCGCTCGTCTTGGCCGACGAACCCACGGCGAATCTCGATTCCGTCACTTCCCACCGGATCATCGACCTGATGCTCGAGCTGAACTCGAAGCGCCAGGTCACGTTTGTATTCTCGACCCACGACGAGAAGCTCATCAGTCGCGTGAAGCGCGTCCTTCACATCCAAGACGGCCTGATCGCGTGAGCGGCTGGAACCTCTCGCTTCGAAACCTGAGCCGAAACAAGCGCCGGAACCTCGCGACCGGAGTCGCGATCGCGCTGGGTTTCGCGGGCGTGCTTTTATTGGACGGCTACGTCCGGCGTGTCTCGAATTTTCTGCGCGTCTACTCCGTCTATGCTTCCCGCA
>JAYVOO010000460.1:0-4217 GCA_043757905.1 Oligoflexia bacterium | reverse complement strand
CAGCGGCAAGGGCGGCGGTCAGGGCGGCGACCGTCAAAAAAACCTGCGTTTTACATTTCATGAAGTGGTTTTCCCCGTACGGATTTGTTTCAATGCCGGAAAAAATGTTACACTAGCATCGATGTCCGGGCTTCCAAAGAATCTTCCTCACTTGCATCGCACACTGATTGTCGCGTCCTCCATCCTCGTCTTCGGTTTGGCATCTTATGGAGTGCGCGAAGCCCTGCGTTCGCCGATGTTTCTCGTGCGCGTAGTGGAGATCGCTGATCAACCCGAGCACGCACCTGTCGACGCTCAGGCGCTGACCGACCTCGCGGCAATCCCGATCGGCTCCTCCAACTTGTTTGACCTGGATCTGCGCGCGGTCGAAGCCAGGGTCCTGACGAACGAATGGGTAAAGGAAGTCGCCATCCAGAAACGCTTCCCCCAGACCGTCTCGATCGCAGTTGTGTACCGCGAGCCACGAGCGCTCATGCAGCTCGAGAGCGGCCAGCTCGCCTATGTGGATGCGGACGGCAAGATTTTCGGCCGCGTGAATCTCATGTTCCAGCCCGACCTCCCCATTCTGACCGGGCTTGCCCGTTCCGCGCTTCCCGAAATCTCGCAGATCAAGGAAGCGCTCCGCGTCGTCGCGCTCTGGGAGAACCTAAACCGCAAGCTGAAGTCCCAACTGAACTCTCTCCACTGGGATGAGGAGCGGGGCTTCCGGGCGCTCGTCAGCTACCGGGTCAACACTGGATACTCCAAAGCGATGGTCCAATTGGGTACTGAGACCCGAACCGAGCTTGATCCCCAGTTTCAACGGCTTGAGCAGGTCTTTGAGTATCTCGAGAAGAACTCTATTGCCGCTCGTCAAATTTATGCCGACGCCGGCAAAAAAATAGTTGTCAAAACCGCTCATGGTTCTTAGAATTCCTTATGGGCAATTAATGCCCTTTTGCGCGTAAGGGAAAATGACCAAGGCGGCCTTCAAGGCCGACCGAGATCATGGCGAGAGCCCTTTGCGGTCCCATGGGAGGGGTAAGAGCCATGTCCAAAAAGGACTTCGTCGTCGGCCTGGATATCGGAACGACTAAAATCTGCTGCATCGTGGGCGAGGTCGTAGAAGGCGGCGGCATCGACATCATCGGGATTGGAACCGCTCCTTCGACCGGCCTGCGCAAGGGCGTGGTCATCAATATCGAGTCGACCGTCGAGAGCATTTCGAAAGCGGTCGAAGAAGCCGAGCTCATGGCTGGCGTCGAGATCTCGACCGTTTACACCGGCATCGCCGGCGGCCACATCAAATCCTTCAATTCCACCGGCATCGTCGCGGTGAAAGACAAAGAGATCACCGAGCAGGACGTCCAGCGCGTGATCGACGCTGCGAAGGCCGTCGCGATTCCACTGGATCGCGAGGTGATTCACATCATTCCGCAGGAATACATGATCAACGGCCAGGACGGCATCCGCGACCCGATCGGAATGAGCGGCGTCAGACTCGAAGCCAAAGTCCATATCGTGACCGGCGCCGTGTCCTCCGCGCAGAACATCATCAAGTGCGCGAACAAGGCTGGCCTGAACGTGGCTGAGATTTGCCTCGAGCCGATCGCTTCAGCCGAAGCCGTCCTCACACAGGACGAAAAAGACCTGGGCGTCATCCTCGTCGACATCGGCGGCGGAACAAGTGACATCGCGATCTTTAAGGATGGAGCGATCGTCTATACGGGCGTTCTAGCCATCGGCGGCCATCACATCACCAACGACATCGCAGTCGGCCTTCGCACCCCTCAGCACGAGGCCGAGGCGATCAAGATTGCGCACGGCTGCACGCTCGCGTCCCTGGTCAAAGCAGATGAAACCATTGAAGTCGCGGGAGTTGGCGGACGGAAGTCTCGAATTCTTTCGCGCCGCCTCCTGGCTGAAATAATTGAGCCCCGCGTCGAAGAAATCTTTTCTTTGATTCAGCGGGAAGTTATGAAATCAGGCTATCAAGACATGTTGTCTGGTGGAGTCGTCATTACTGGTGGCGCAACGCTTCTCGAAGGGATGCCAGAGCTCGCTGAGTTCGTCTTCGAGATGCCGGTGAAGCGCGGTTACCCGCAGGCCATCGGTGGACTCCGGGACGTCGTGAACTCTCCCAAGTTCGCAACCGGAGTAGGGCTTCTCAAGTACGGCGCGCGCAACCTCCAGAAGAGCCGCTTCCCGATTCGCGAGAAGAATATCTACGACAAGGTCAGAGGATCCATGCGGACCTGGATCAAGGATTTGTTCTAAGTTTCAGTCCTAGTCATTAACCACAGCCCAAGAAGAGGAACTTCTTAATGTTTGAAATCGATCAAGCCACAAGCCACGGAGCGAAAATCAAGGTAGTCGGAGTAGGCGGTAGCGGATGCAACGCCGTCAACACCATGATTCGCATGGGCCTCGAAGGTGTTGAGTTCATCACCGCCAACACCGACCGGCAGGCGCTCGACGCCTCGCTCGCTGACATCAAACTCGCCATCGGCCAGGAGCTCACCAAGGGCCTGGGCGCAGGCGCAAACCCCGAGATCGGCCGCAAAGCCGCCCTCGAGGACTACGCCAAGATCTCCGAGCTCCTCGCGGGCGCGGACATGGTCTTCATCACTGCCGGAATGGGTGGCGGCACCGGTACTGGCGCCGCTCCCGTCTTCGCGAAGATCGCGAAGGAAATCGGCGCACTCACTGTCGGCGTCGTCACGAAACCCTTCGGCTTCGAAGGCAAGAAGCGCATGAAGCACGCGCAGCAGGGCATCGCCTGGCTCCGCGAGAACGTCGACTCGCTCATCATGATCCCGAACCAGCGCCTGCTCTCGATCGCCGGCGCCACGCTCTCGATGGTCGACGCGTTCAAGAAGGCCGATGAAGTACTCCTGAACGCCGTTCAGGGCATCTCCGACCTGATCAACAACACCGGCCTCATCAATAGCGACTTCGCCGACGTTCGCACCATTATGGCGAACAAGGGCCTCGCTCTCATGGGCATCGGCTACGGCGAAGGAGAGCATCGGGCGATCGAGGCGGCGACCAACGCCATCTCCTCTCCGCTGCTTGAAGACGTCTCGATCGAAGGAGCCACCGGGATTATCATCAACATCACCGGCGGATCGAACCTCAAGATCCATGAAGTCAATGAAGCCACGACGCTCATCATGGAAGCCGCTCACGAAGACGCCGAAATTATCTTCGGCACCGTCATCGACGAGTCGCTGAAGGACTCGGTCAAAGTCACGGTCATCGCGACCGGCCTCGGTGGTCAGGACAAGACGGTGAACGTGGAATCCACGTTTGCCGCCGCTTCGGTCGTCGCCCAGCCCCCGGTGCAAGCTCCCGTCATGCAGTCCGCTCCATTTCAGCAGCAGCAAACTCCGGTCTACCAGACCGCGCCACTTGCCGCTCCGATGGAAACGGCTCCGCTTTCGATGAACACCGAGATCGAGAGCGACATGTCGGCATTGACCTTCGCGCAGGCGTCCGCCTCTTCGAGTCAGCAGCAGCAGCCTCCGCAGCCGACGGCCGCGATGCTCGCCGCGGCCCAGAACCGCTTGAACGCGGTTCAGGCCCAGCGGGCAGAAGCTGCCGCTCAGCAAATGGCTCAGCCTGAGCTGCCACAGAACTCAGGCCTCGGAATGGGCACTGGCGCTGAAGCCGGCGAGCTCGCCCGCGCCCGCAGCATCGCCCAGCGCCTGGGCATCACGAACCTGACCGACGACGAGTACGACGTTCCGACGTACATGCGCCGCCAGCAGGATCGCGAGCTCTAGGAGCTCGATTCCTGAAAAAACCAAGGGCGGGTCCCAACTGGGACCCGCCCTTTTTTATTCTAAAACGAAAGCTCTGCCGCGGCTTAAAGCGCGCTCGTGCAGTGTGCGCACTTGGATGCGGCCATTGGTATCGGCATCAGGCAGAAGCGGCAATCCTTCGTGATCAAGGCGGCTGCGGCGACTGGCTTCTGAAGCCGGGTCAACCCACGGATCAGCATGAACACGGCAAATGCCACGAGCACAAAATCGATCACGTTGTTCAGGAAGAGTCCGTAGTTCAGCGTCGGAGCGGCGGCTTCTTTCGCGGCTTTCAATGAAGGATAATCCTGCCCGTTCAGCGAGACAAAGAGATTGGAGAGGTCGACCTTCCCGAGCAGCATGCCCAGCGGGGGCATCAGAATATCGCCGACGAACGAGGACACGATCTTACCGAACGCCGCGCCGATGATCACG
>JAYVOO010000459.1:0-4218 GCA_043757905.1 Oligoflexia bacterium | reverse complement strand
GCCCGGGCAGCACCCAAGCTCGCGCGCCGTTCTTTTCGAGCGAGAATCCATGCGCAGTGCCCTCGCTGTTGTGAAGAATGCGTGCTCCTTCGGGGTAGAAGCATTGCTGCCGCTGCGAGGGCGCGCTCGGGATGCCGACCTTGCTCAGGCGGTCCTGGATGTAATCGAGCGAAGCTGGGTCGAAGCGCAGCTCGCGGCCTGCCCATTCGGCAATCACTTCGCGCGTGAAATCGTCCGTCGTGGGACCGAGCCCGCCAGTCACGAACAGGAGGCTCGCAACACGCTCACAGCGCGCGAGCGCCTCCCGGATCAGGGGGCGATCGTCGGGCACCGTCTCGTGAAGGCACACGGAGACGCCGAGATCCGTCAACCATTGGGAGACGCTTGCAGCGTTTCGATTCGTGATCTGCCCGGTCGTCAGCTCAGTGCCGATGCAAAGGATGGCGGCGTGATGCGGAGCGCGGTCCGGTAGGTTCTGCGACATGCTTCGAGAATAGCAGCAGTCTTCACCATTGCAAACCGGCGGAGTATTTTATAAATCTATCTAATATGAAAACTCTCGCCCTGGTTATCGTTCTTTCGTCCTGCATCTTGGCGTCTGAAAGTACCCGCGCTTCAGGTGCGGACCAGCCTACGCCAATTGTCATTCCGATGGGAGAGACGTTGGCGCAACAGCAAGCCGCGGACGCCTCCGTGGTTCCGATTCCCTCGGGAGTTCCGGCGCCATACGCCTGCACGCTTCCCCAAGAGGATATTCGCCAGCGCGTTTTCCTGGCGCTCTCGTTCGCGAAGCAGGGTTCCAACGCGAAAGCTCAGCATGTTTTGCAGCTTCTCTTGAACGACCTCTGAGAATCTGTGTTAGGTTCGGGGTGAACCTGGAGAACCTTTCATCATGACCAACAAGAAAAACTTTTTCCTCTGTCTCATCCTGCTTTTCGCGACTCCTGCTTTCGCGATCGATTTCGGCGTTCTCGCTGGCTTAAATAAGGGCAAGAGATCGCTGAGCGGCACCTATGCGAACGGGCTCTCCGCTAACGACGATTCGAGCGCGAAGTCCGCTCTGACGTACGGCCTGACCGCGAATACGGGCCTGATCCCTTTCATCTCGCTCGAGGCCGACGTGCTCTTCAACAAGAACGAGCAGAGCGACGAGGCCCTGGCGCTCAGCACGAGCTACCGCAACATTCAGATTCCTGTGCTTGCGCGCTTCTGGTTTCTGCCACTGGCCTCTGTCGGTTTCGGCGGATATTATTCCATGGCCTCGGGCGATATCACTACGACGCTCGGTTCAGTTTCCTCGGATATCAGTTATGAAGCTGCGCACGTCAAGAAGACCGATTATGGCGCCGTAGTGAGCTTCAATCTCACGTTCCCGATTCTTCCGAGCATCAGCGTTCTCGGGGATATCCGGTACAACCTCGGCCTCGCGAACTTGAATGACGATCCGTCCAATCCCGATGTCAGCGTAAAGTACCATTCGCTCCAGCTTCTGGCGGGATTGACTTACTCGCTCTGATTCCGCGGACTCAGGACAACGCTGACCATTCCAGCATGCGTTTGAGCGGCAGAAGCGCGCGCTGCGCGAGCTCTTCCGGTACGTGGATCTCATTGTTGTCGTCTCTGAGCGTTGTATAGACTTTCTCGAGCGTATTGAGTTTCATGAATGGGCAGTCATTGCAGGCGCAGTTCTGATTGGGCGGGGCTGGGATCAGTTCTTTGCCAGGCGCCTTCTTCCTCATCTGATGGAGGATGCCGGCTTCGGTTGCGACGATGAACTTTTTGTTCGGGCTCTCGATCACATGGCGCAGCAGCGCCGAGGTCGCCCCGATGAAGTCCGCGCCCTCGAGCAAGGATGGTTCGCACTCCGGGTGCGCGATCAATGAGGCCGTCGGGTGCTCGAGGCGGAGCGCCGCAATTTTCCGCTCTGAAAAGGTCTCGTGGACGATACAGGTGCCCTGCCAGAGCAGCATCTCGCGGCCAGTCTGCCGGGCGACGTATGCGCCCAGGTTGCGGTCCGGGGCGAAGATGATTCCGCGGTCGCTCGGCACGCGGTTCACGATCTTCACCGCGTTCGAGCTCGTACAGATGACGTCGCTCTGGGCTTTGATGGCGGCGGAGCAATTGATGTAGCTGACGACGAAATGGTCCGGGTGGAGCGCTCTGAACCGGGCGAAAGCCTCAGGCGGGCAGCTATCCGAAAGCGAACAACCAGCCCGTAGGTCAGGTAAGAGTACCTTTCGGGAAGGATTGAGGATCTTAGCGCCCTCGGCCATGAAGTGGACGCCGGCGAATAGGATGACAGCGGCCTCGGTCTTTTGTGCTGCGCGGGCCAGTTCCAGGCTGTCCCCTACGAAGTCGGCGCAGTCCTGGATATCGGCATCTTGATAGTAGTGGGCGAGCAGTACCGCGCTTTTCTCCTTCTTGAGTCGTTCGATTGCCCCGAAGGGATCGTTTAGAAATGTGGCATCAACTGAAGGAGTTGGCACGGACATGACGCCCTTTTAGCCTTTTAAAGGCCCTGGTGCAACCCGCTCTGAGCCGCTGCGTAAATCAAAGCTTGCCGGACTTTGGCGGTATGGCTTATAAATTCAAAAGGTGTGGTAACCGGCAGATCCAAAACCTGGAAGGATCTGTCGTTAGTTCTGGGCAGGGCGACTGGCCGGCCTGGTCATTTGTATTCGAGGTTTTAAGTATGTTCATGCAGCGTTTTATTGCGGGGCTCACAGGACGAGTAGCTTCCAAAGGCGATGGCCAATCATCGCTGAATGGTCAGGCAGGAGGAGCTCACGACGTGAAGTTCATCAAACGCGGTTCCGCCATGCGAGTCATCTTCTTTTATCCTGGAGAAGAGGGCACCTACGTCGACAATTCCGAAGTCACTCTTTTCGAGAATGGCATTGTCCATATTCGTTCATCCCAGGAAGAAACCACCACGCATCTTCAAAATTGCGAAATCCTCTGGCGCTTCGAGACGGACGCCGACGATCGCGCGAGCAAATTGAGGCTTCTGAAACCCAAAAATGAAAGCCGCGTCACTTCTGAGGAAGCATCCCCTCAGCCTCCCGAGATTCAGTAATCTAGCGCTGATTGCCGCTGTTTCGTGCCTAGCCTCTTCCGCCGGGGCCGGTGAAGTTGCGCCCTTCGATCTCTCCGTCATCACTTACGACAGTTTCGTCTCCAAGCACGGGCTGGGGCCGGAGATCATTCCCCTTTTTGAGCGATCCTCGGGCTGCAAGACACGGGTGACCGGCGCCGGCGACGGCGGCCAGCTTCTTAATCGGCTGGAGCTCGATGCCAAGCGCGGCTCGGTGCCTGAGGCGCAAGTCGTCGTGGGGATCGATCAGCAGCTCTGGGAGGACGTGAAGCCGCTGTCGGAGCCCTGGGGTAAGTGGTTGCCCGCGGGCTACGCGAAACTCACGAAGGCCGCGACGGTCGAAAACGGCTTTCTGCCGTTCGATTACGGAACTTTCGCTCTTATGGCCGACACGGTCGCGCTGAAGAGGGCCGGCATCGTCCCGCCAAGCAGTCTGACGGATCTGCTGAAGCCTGAGTGGAAGCGAAACCTAATCCTCGAGGATCCTCGCACCTCCACGCCGGGGCTCGCGCTCGTTCGTTACACATTGGCTGTATATGGCGAGAAGGCCTGGGGCTTCTGGACCCGGCTCAAGCCCCAGTGGCTGACACTCGCTCAGGGCTGGGATGCGGCCTACGGCATCTTCTTGAAGGGCGAAGCACCCCTGGTCTGGAGCTACACGACGAGCCAGGCCTATCACGAAGAGCATCCTGATCAAGGTGCTCCCTTGGGACGCTACCGCGCAATTCATTTCGAGGAAGGACAACCCGTGCAGATCGAGGGCGCGATTCTCGTGAGAGGCGCTTTTCAGGGGACTACTTCAGTGCGCAAACTCGAGTGCGCGCGCAAGTTTCTGGATTTCCTGATCTCGCCTGAAGTGCAGAAGCGGATCCCCCTCAAGAACTGGATGTTCCCAGTGGTTGCAGGCACCGAGCTGCCAGCGAGCTTCAAGCGCCTGCCCGCCGCCAAGCGGGTGGTTCAGCTTCCGCTCAAGGGTTTCTCGCCGTCGGTGATTCTGCCGAAGTGGAGCCGCGCGGTCGAACCATGAGCCCGGGGAGTCGCGCTCTTCGGAGGATCGCCTGGCCCGCCGCAGCCGTCGCGCTCACGGCTTGGCTCGCGCTTCTTATCCTACCGATCGGCGCGCT
>JAYVOO010000458.1:0-4230 GCA_043757905.1 Oligoflexia bacterium | reverse complement strand
GTCTTCTGGTTGAGGACCATTTCTTCGGCAAGCCTTCCACCCATCAAGAACGCGATATTGTTCTCGGCCTTTTCCTTCGTCAGGCTCAGGCGCTCCTCGTTCGGCAGGGTCATGGTCACACCCAGCGCCATCCCGCGCGGCATAATCGAGACCTTGTGGATCGGATCGGTGCCCGCGGTGAGCTTGCCAACGAGAGTGTGGCCAGCCTCGTGGTAAGCAGTCGTCTTCTTCTCAAGATCAGATATGACCATGCTCTTGCGTTCGACACCCATCAGGACCTTGTCCTTGGCGTGCTCGAAATCGGAGTTTTCGAGGAACTTCTTGTTCACGCGGGCGGCCTGGAGCGCCGCCTCGTTCACGAGATTCTCGAGATCGGCACCGGAGAAACCGGGCGTGCCGCGGGCGATGACGTTCAGGTTCACATTGGCCGAAAGCGGGGTCTTGCGTGTGTGGACTTTCAAGATCGCCTCGCGGCCCTTGACGTCAGGCACCGACACGATCACGCGGCGGTCGAAACGGCCGGGACGCAGGAGGGCCGGATCGAGAACGTCTGGACGGTTCGTCGCGGCGACCAGAATCACGCCTTCATTGGATTCAAAACCGTCCATCTCAACGAGCAGCTGATTGAGCGTCTGCTCGCGCTCGTCGTGGCCCCCGCCCAAGCCCGCGCCGCGGTGGCGTCCGACGGCGTCGATTTCGTCGATGAATACAATGCAGGGCGCGTGCTTCTTGCCCTGTTCAAAGAGATCGCGTACCCGGCTTGCGCCCACGCCGACGAACATCTCGACGAAGTCGGATCCTGAGATCGAAAAGAAAGGAACGCCTGCTTCGCCCGCGATCGCTTTCGCGAGCAGCGTCTTGCCGGTACCGGGAGGGCCCATCAAAAGAACGCCCTTCGGGATGCGTCCGCCCAGGCGCGTGAACTTCTTCGGGTCCTTCAGAAACTCGATGATCTCCTCGACTTCGGCCTTGGCTTCTTCAGCGCCAGCAACGTCCTTGAAAGTGACCCGGTTGTTGGACTCGGTCAGAAGCCGCGCTTTCGACTTACCGAAAGACATGGCCTTGCCACCGCCCATCTGGATCTGACGCATGAACAGGAAGAAAAAGACGAACAGAAGGAGCATCGGAAACCAGGAGATCAAGACCTGCTGCCAGATCGGCGTCTTCTCGGCCCGCTCGTAGTTGGGGATAATATTGTTTTTTTCGAGGATCTCGAAAACCTTGGCGTTCTCGGTCGCGCCGATCGTCTCGAAGGTCGCGCGCTTGCCGTCGGGTCCCGGTTCTTTATAGTTGCCAACGATCAGGTTGTCGGCCTTGAAGGTGACGTCCTCGACTTTGCCCTCTTTCACGGCCGTGACGAACTCGCTGAACCGGATCTCCTTGCGGTGACGGTTACCGGGATCGAAGATCTTGAACAAGCTCACGAAGAGCAGGATCAGGACCAGCCACAGAGCGACAGTTTTATGTGAAGACTTCATATCAAAGGGGACCCTCTCTCGAACGAGGCTCGGGAAGAAGCCTCATCTCAAGTTAATCAAACTAGCATGCCTTTTACAAAAAAATCAATTTGAGGAACTCTTTGTGAAATTATTCGCCAAGCGTTCTCGGGTGTTGCTGCTTACCTGACCTTATAAGATCTTCTCGAGTATCCAGCGATCCGGCCCAGTTCCCTTCAGGCGCCAGCCCCCGGGGAGGTGAAGCTCCTTACGCGCGTCCGCTTTCAGGCTTTGGAAATGCGCGCGCCGGGGCCTAATTTCCGCGACTCTGAGCAGGCTTGAGATTGGGGCCGTCAGCCCCTCAGTCTGGGAAGCTGCCGAAGCCTGCAACGCGAGTGCGCGCCGAGTGAGATGTTCGATTGAGCGCGGAAAGAGCCGCTCGATCTCGGGCATGAGCCGTGCGCGCATCTTCGAACGCAGGAATCGCTGCTCCTTGTTCGTCGCGTCCGTGCGGAAGCTCTGCCGCTCTTCCTTGAGAAACGCCAGAAGCTCAAGCTTTCGGACAGTGAGCAGCGGTCGAAGCTCGGATGCGGTCCGGATGAGGATTCCGCCGCCATGGGTTTCGTCCGCGCCGGTGAAGAGCCGCCAGAGTGCCGTCTCAGCCAAGTCATCGGCGTGATGGGCCGTCAAAATCGTGCCGCTCATGCGTACGAAGATCGCCTGCCTTGCTAGGCGCGCGGCTTCCTCCCAGGAATGGCCGGGCGGAATCCCTGGACCCGAGCCGCGACGCTCCAACCGCTCGATGAGGATTGGCACTTCGAGTCTCTTGGCCAGCCGGACTACGAACCGCTCGTCGCCGTCGGAGGCCTCCCCTCGCCAGCCGTGATTGATATGCAGAAGCGAAATCCGGGTGGACGGCGCAAACTTCCGTCCATAGCGGGCCATGAGGATCGCAAGCGCAGTGGAGTCAGCTCCTCCGCTTGCTGCGATAAGGATATGCGAATCTAAGGGAAGAACCTGGCCCGAGGCTTTCATCAGAGCGATCATCCGGCGGATCAGCGTCCCGCCGATTTCCCCGGGCGTCGGATAGCGGTTGGGCTTCATCCGCACAACTAAGCCCGAGACGCGGCCAAAAGCAAGCTTGCCCACCCCTTCGATTCCATGTATCAATTGCGCTTTCCATTTAGCGTGGCCGGGTAGCTCAGATGGTTAGAGCGGCGGATTCATAACCCGCAGGTCGGCGGTTCGATCCCGCCCCCAGCCACCATTTCCTGTTTAAATTCAAATGGTTAGTGTGGGCATCAGAAATAAGATTGTTAGAGCTGTTGGTTAGTATTAACCATCTGATGCAAACCGCTTTTTGAACGGCCAGTTACGCGTCGGCATTGCTGATTCCATTCGCATACCGTGTCTTGGCAAATGTTGGTTACTTAAAATATATGCCGGAGTCTTTGGGCGTTGCCTTCGACTTTGAGAATAACCGGCCGATCGAGATTGGTTCCGACGAATTACAAAGTTCCTCATCTCAATGTCGCACCCGCGTAAATGGCGGTACGTGCGCGCAGGCATTCGCTCGAACTTCCTCTCACCCCAAGGAAGCTGAACCCATCGACGAACAACTGGCACTCGACGACCTCGTTGAACCTCAAAAAGAAGTGTCCACTGCTGAAAGCAGCTCCCAACAGGGTAGAGGGGTTCGTGGGCCAACCTATGAAAAGTAGTCAGGCGTTCATAGCAATGCGGGTCGCGATTGAGTAAGCGCACCTTCTCTCGCAGGCTCTGCAGATTGGTTTGAATGTCTCGATAGAATACGAGCGGCAACCTCTCCTGACTGACCCTGCCTGGTGGATAGATCACCCTCCGAAAGATTCGACCGACGATCGTATCTACCTTCACGTTCTGGAAGCTGATCTGCCAGGGCCCTACCCTCGTGCCTGTCAACATTGCGCGCATCGCAGGATCTTATCACAAGCCAAAACGCTGAGAGTAGTTGGTTAAAGCGGCGGATTTCCGATCCGCCGCTCTAACCATCCACTTCATCAGTCGACAGCCCGCGCTTCGCGCGGCACTCGCTGCTGGCGCAACGCCCGCCCGAACACCCGCGACTTCCTCTGCATCAATCTGAATTCGTTTTCATCAGAGGGAGCTTCACGCAAACACCCGCGTCCATCAAGACCCGCACTCAATTTCTGACTATTTGACATTTCATACGCATTAGATATAAACTAGTTTGTATTACAAACCTGATTTCAGGAGATTGATAAAATGAATGGAATTTCAGCACAGACTCTAGCTCAGGATCTGGCAACCATCCGCCGCATACTCGATACCCCACGCAGCCGAGACCCAGCACTGCCAGGAAGCCCCTCCGGCGCGATAGCTGGCATCATCATCCAAACAATCACATTGATCCTAGCTCTCTTGCTGATCATCTTCGAGATTTGGTCCGGAGGAAGCATGACCGGCACAATGATCATCTCTCGGCTCAATAAAGAGCTTGGCCTAATTGGCCTGATCTTCGCCGGAAGTGGCCTTTCCACGATTCTCGCGTGCCTCTATTTCGTAATCTGGAGGTCCGCCCGTCACGACGGAGAAAGCTTTCAAGGATACGCCGCCAGGAACTTCCGCTATCTCAAGAGCCTGACGTTTTTTTCTGATTTAACTTCAAAGGCGGTTCCTCTCGTACTACTCGTCTTGGCTAGTCAGCCTGAGTGGATAGCGCCGGTTCTCGTGCTTTTCACCGCCAATTATCTGATCGAAGGAAAGTTCTTCCAGCTCCCAACTCGCTTCGGTC
>JAYVOO010000457.1:0-4240 GCA_043757905.1 Oligoflexia bacterium | reverse complement strand
GGGTGAAGAGATTCTTCAACGAGGAGAACCAGACCTCGACAATCGGCGCCTCGCTTCGGCCGTAGACCACGACCGTCTCTGCGATCATGTCGTGCAACGCCTGTTTCCGGGGATTGAAAAAGACGAAGAAGTGGCCGATAAAGGCGATCAAAGACGAGACGATCTTCATGAAGTACCGGATCAGGGCCGCGCGAAACGAGATCCGGCGTCCCGACACGTCGGTGACCTGGATTCCCATCCAATGCTTGCCGACCGTCGCCCGCAGCTCGGAGGACTCCAGAACTGGCACGTAAAGCAACGCCATGAGCAGCCCGCCCAGGATTGGGATCAGATGGGCCGCGATCCAGACCGGAATCGCGAGCACCAAAAGATCCAGGAATGAAGCCAGGATCCGGCGAGAGACCGAAGCGTAAGTCAGATAAGGGTTTTTCAGGTTTTCCATTTCATTCCTCTCGGTTTTTCAATGCTCGCGGCTGATCTTGCCGTTACCTAGCTCGATGCGGATGGGCAGCGCGGTTTTCGCAGCAGACGACTCGAACTCGTCCTTTTTGCCCAGGCCTACGCTGAGCTGGTATTTGTAATCGAGCGACGGGTCGGGCTGGAGCTCGACCTTACCGTTGGCGAGCGTCAGATCGAGCGCGTAGGCGGGCTTCGCAATCCCGATCTTGCCGTTGACGCCGCTCAGCTCGAGCGCGATTTTCCGGGGCACGCTGAAATCACAGCGCACGCCCGGGATCCTGGCCAGATCGAAGACGACGGTAGATCCCGTGCGAACGGGCCTGGGCACTAAGTCCTGCCGAGTCGAGCGGCAGGACCAGGTGAACTCCTTCAAATCGGAATTCCGCAACTCGATCTTGCCCGACGCGAACTTGATTTTGAGCGCGGTCTTCTCGGGCGCCTCGATGGGCTCGCTGCCCTCGTACTCATGCGAGCCGTGTTCGACGCTGACGGGGTCGACGCCGTCGGGGTCGACCCCGTCGAAATCGATTAGCCCGCCGAGAAGCGAAACGCGGTCCTGACTCCCGCTCGCGTTCGAATGGACCTTGAGCAGCGGCACGAAGCGCCAGACCATGGCGGCCGCGAAGAGCAGGAGCATCGCGAGCGTGCCGAGGAAACCGATGACGAGCCACTTGACGACCGGGCTGATCGGGGGCTTGACCGGCTGCTGCCCGCGCTCAAGCAGATAACGGTTCGCGACGGTTTGGGGTTCGCCGAGCGCCGCGAGGATGGCATCGAGCGGTTGCTCGGGGTCGCGCGCTAGCGCGGAGAGCACATGGCTTTTCAGCTCGGTGACGATCTCGGCGCGATCGCTTACCGACATGGGCCTAAGCGATCGCTCGAGCGTGACGAGGTAGGCCTCGAGCCTGGGGTCGTTTGCGCCGGGGTTGTTTGCCATCTTCTTACTTTTCCTTTCCTGGGGACGAAAGCTGCTGATACACGTCGAACATACGCCTGAATTCATCGCCCATCTCGGCGACGACCTTCTTGCCTTCGCGGGTAAGCGAATAAAATTTCCGAGGGTGCCCTTTGAGGTTCTCCGTCTCCCAGACCGACTCGAGCGCGCCGTCGGCGCACATGCGATTCAGGATCGGATAGAGAGTCCCCTCCTTCACCGGGAGCTCCGCTTCGGCAAGCCGCTCCAGTAGCTCGAAGCCATAGAGCCTCGAATGCCGCCGGATAAGCAGCAGAATGCAGAGCTCGAGGTAGCCCTTCCGGATCTGCGTCTTCCAATTGTCGTTCAAGATCGTCATGCCTGACACGATACCTAGCATTGCATAGTACTCTACGCAAGACAAAAACCGGCGGCAATTCAGCTTCTGGAGCACATCCACTTCCAGGTAACGGGTGGTATCGAAAATCGTGGCGGGACTAGGTAACCAGCAGCTTGGGGAAGTACAGTTCCAAGATCTTGCCGTGAGGCAGCCAGCTATTCAGTCGCTCCAGGATCTGGTGGCGAAGCGCGGCCTTGCCGTTGCGGGAAAGTATCTGCTCGCGCTCGAGCGGGAGAAAGGAAGCGATGATCTCGTTACGGACGCGTGCCATGTTCTTCTCGATGAACTCCTGCGTCTCTTTAGTGTCGCACTGGAGGATAATCTCGAGCTCGGCGAGATTCGAGATACCGGGAACTTTCGGCTTCGACGGATCCGTCTTCAGCTCAAGCGTGAAAACGCCCGCGCTGATCACGACAGCTTTCTGGTGGGCCGCCTCGGATTGCTTTCGGAAGAACTCCTCCGTCTGCTTGGCTTCCTTGCTCTGCTTTTGATGGCGATCAGTCAGATAGGCCCGGATGACCTGTGCGCGCTTCACCGAGTAAACCAACACGCCACCTGCGCAAAAGAGACTCAAGAGAAACACCCAGGCCATGCGGCGGGTCGGGCGATCCGGGGAGCGCAGCGCTGCGAAGACATCCCTCACCTGGGAAGGCGAGACGGGAAATTTGAATCGACCCGGACTTTTGAGTGCGGAGGCGGGTTTTTTGCCGGGCGCGGGATTAGACATGCTTTTCTAAGGATATCCGCCTCTTAAACCAAGCTCAAGCAATCACACGGGTTCGACCGATAAGACCTTAGGCACGGAGGCCGAATGCTAAAAAAATCTAACCTATTCTTGATTGTTTCAATCACCTTTTCTCTTCAGCTGACCTCGTGCGCGTGGCTGCGCCTGCAGGAAGAACCAGAACTGAATCCTTATCAACAGGCAGTCCAATCCGGGCAGATCGTGCTGGGAATGCCGATGACTGAAGTCCGGCACCTCTGGGGCGATCCTCGCGACGTCGAAACCGCAGGCCAGTCAGACTCGGGAAACCAGCGCTGGGTCTACTCCGAAGGACTAACCAGCCGCTGGAGCCTCGCCCCGACCCGCGTAGTTTATTTCGAAGAGGGCCGAGTAATCGGCTGGAAAACCAGCTCTCGCTAGTTTCCGCTTTTGCTTCACTAGGCGCATCCATGGTAGTTCTGGATGAATGGACGCGTTCTTCGACTTCGAAAAGCCGATCGCGAATCTCGAAAAGAAGCTTCAAGACCTGCGCGAGCTCGCGCAAGCGGAAGGCGTCGACTTCGTCAAAGAAATCGCGGTGCTCGAAAAGAAGGTCCTCTCTCTGATCGAAGAGACCTATTCGAAGCTCACGCCCTGGCAGAAGGTCCAGCTCTCGCGCCATCCTTCTCGCCCCTATGTGCGCGATTATATCGACGCGCTATTCCCCGACTTCATGGAGCTCCGGGGCGACCGCACCTACAGTGACGACCAGGCGATCCTTGGCGGCGTCGCGCAGTGGCCGCCCGTTGATCCCCTCACCTTGAATGAGACGGGCCCCCGGCCTACGGGCCAATGCTCGGTCCTGATTCTCGGCCACCAGAAGGGCCGCACCACCAAACAGAAGATGGAACGCAACTTCGGCATGGCCAAGCCCGAAGGCTACCGCAAATGCATGCGCCTCATGGGCATGGCCGAACGGATGAAGATGCCGATCCTGACTTTCATCGACACACCCGGTGCCTACCCTGGGCTCGACGCCGAAGAGCGAGGCCAGTCCCAGGCGATCGCCGAGAGCATCGCCTTCATGTTCAATCTCGACGTCCCGATCATCTCGACCGTGATCGGTGAGGGCGGATCGGGCGGCGCACTTGCCATTGGCGTCGGCAACCGCGTGCTTATGCAAGAGTACGGGATCTACTCCGTGATCTCGCCCGAGAGCTGCGCCTCGATCCTTTGGAGCGACTCGACCTTGGCCGAACGCGCGAGCGAGAAACTCAAGATGAGCCCGACCGAGCTCCTGAAGATGAACGTGATCGACGCGATCATCCCGGAACCCAAGGGCGGCGCGCACCGCGACTGGCCCCAGGCCTTTTCGCTGATGCGCGAACACCTGATCAAACATATGAAACCGCTGCTCGCCGACTGGGACGGGGCTCCGAAGTCTTCGGCGGGCGCCAAGAAGAAAAAGTGCGTGCCCGGCAAGCTCATCGCAGACCGTCAGGAAAAGTTCCGAGCCATGGGTCAGTTCGCGCTGGCCTCCGCTCCGGGCGCCTCGGGAAGCGGCGCCGAAGAGTGAAGAGCCGCCTTCTCGTCATCTCGGCGCCCTCGGGCGCGGGAAAAACCACACTCTGCGCGCGCCTGCTCCGCGAGTTTTCCGAACTGGTACTTTCGATCTCCTGCACAACGCGCGCGCCCAGAGGTGAGGAGCAGAACGGACGCGAATACATCTTTCTCTCCAAGCCGGAATTCGAGGAGAAAATCCAGA
>JAYVOO010000456.1:0-4260 GCA_043757905.1 Oligoflexia bacterium | reverse complement strand
CAGCTGACCGGGATCATCTCGCTTGTCGCATTCAACTTCATCGTGCAGGAGCCGAGTGGGATCATCGAGGCCGTCAGCGAAAGATCCTTGTTCTGAAGGCGGTGGATGTAGCGGAGCATCTCGGTCTCGGAATGATGCGTGTTGAAGACCGGATGTTTGAGGAACGGGGACTTGCGGGCGAGCGCCGCTGGAAGCGCAGGCTCGAATCCCGAAAGTCGCTGGTCGAAGAGTTTCTTGGCGGTATCGGCGGGTATCGGCTTGCCGGCCGCGTGCGCGAAGATCGAGAGGACCTGCTGCACCTCCTCGAGCGAGGTGGTCTCGTCGAGCGCCACGACGACCCGCTTCGGGTCGAAAATACCGAAGTTGATCCGCTGAGCCTGCGAACCCGCGACGATGGACTGCCTGAGGGTCGCGCTCGGGGATACGGATACTGTGTCAAAGTGGGGATTGGCGCCGGTGTCGTAGCCGAGGGTCTTGAGACCTTCCCGAAGGACGGTAGTAAGGAGGTTCAGGCGCGTCGCGATCCGCTTGAGGCCCTTGGGGCCATGGTAAACGGCGTACATACTGGCCATCACGGCGAGCAGCACCTGGGCCGTACAGATATTGCTCGTCGCCTTGTCGCGCCGAATATGCTGTTCGCGCGTCTGAAGCGCGAGGCGGATCGCGGGCTTGCCGTCCACGTCCTGTGAGAGCCCAACAATGCGGCCTGGGATCTGGCGCTTGTAGGCATCACGCGTTGCCATATAGGCCGCGTGGGGTCCACCGTAACCCATTGGAACTCCAAAACGCTGGGTCGAACCGATTGCGATGTCAGCTCCCAGTTCGCCTGGCGTCGCTAAATAAGTGAGGCTCAGGACATCGGCCGCGATGACCGCGAGCGCGTCGGACTCATGCGCGGCCTCGATCAGTTGCCGGTAATCAAAAATGCTGCCGTCCGTAGCGGGATACTGAAGCAGGACACCCATCAACTTCTTCGAGGTCTTGAAGTCGAGTTTGCGGTGGTCGCCCACGAGGATCTCGATGCCGAGCGGGCGCGCGCGCGTTCTGACCACGTCGATCGTCTGCGGATGGCAGAGCTCGGAGACAAAAAACGCGCGGCTCTTGTCGCGATCCTTCAGATTGAAGCAAAGAGCCATCGCCTCGGCCGCGGCAGTGCCCTCGTCGAGTAGGGAGGCGTTGGCGATCTCCAGTCCAGTGAGATCGATGATCATGGTTTGAAAGTTCAGAAGCGCTTCAAGTCGGCCCTGCGAGATCTCCGCCTGATAAGGCGTGTACTGGGTGTACCAGCCAGGGTTCTCGAGAATGTTGCGCAGGATCACCCCGGGTGTGTACGTGTCGGAATACCCTGTTCCGATCATTGAGCGAAAAACCTGGTTCTCGCTTGCCATCGCTTTAAGGCGCGCGAGCAGCTCAGGCTCGCTCAGCGGCTCTTCCAGTTGCAGAGGGCGTTTCGTGCGAATTTGCGGTGGCACGCTTTTGGATGCCAGCTCTTCCAGAGTCGAGAAACCGAGGAGCTTAAGCATCGACTCGATCTCGCTCGCGCGCGGCCCAATATGACGATCTACAAAACTTTCCGAGAGCGTTCTATCCAAATAGGTCATTGAAAAATCTTTACCAAGCGCGCACGGAATTCTCCAGAGCGGCTTTTTTATTTCAAAATTTTCTTGACCGTCTTTTGTCAAGAAAGCCTTGTCCCGATCGCAATCATCAAGTTATGGTCAGCGACTCCAAATCAATATGAATCAAACCGCGTCACGTACCCCTCATGCCAAGCATCAACGCTCTGTTCATCCCACTCCCGGGCCTGTTGCAACTATGAATCATACCCCCGACGACCTTTTGCGCGTCTTCAATACGGCAATGGTCTCGACTCGGGTGGAAGGACGCGTCGATCCCTCGTCCGAGCTCGCCGCGCTCGTTCAGTCGCCCGCCTTCCAGGCGATTCTGGAGGCGGTAGGCCGCCACGCGAACCAAGCTGGAATTCCGGAGCGCCAAGCTGCTGAAGAGCTCATCAAGACTTTCCGCAAGATGGATGAAGTCTGGGGCGAATACCTATTCCAACAAGGCGTCGGCCGGATCCGCGGTCAGAGTTAATAAGGCGGTCCACAACATTCAGGTTTTCAGGACGAATTCCCAGGGAATCTGGATCTCGCGGTTTGCATCCACGATTCCGTTGGGTGGATTCGGAAATGGCCCGGCTGCATTAAATGCGCTGATTGCGGCTTCGTCCAGCTCTTCATTACCTGACTGGCCGAGAATTTTCACGCGGACCACCGCACCCTGGGTGTTCAGGATGACGACGACCTTCGTCGTGTGATCCATCTCGCTCGCTAGGTGACGGCCCGAGCGGTAGAGGCGAACTAGCTTCTGACGGAGAATGGGGACCCAAGCGCGGTCCAGGCGGGTGCGGATGCGCTGGAAGTAGCTGAAAAACACGTATTCCTTGGTGTTTAGGAGAGTGCGGTCGGACTGGTTGAGATCTTTAACGTAGTCCTCGGCCTGCGAACCTTGCTCGGCCCAGCGCGGCTGCTCCTGGGCTTTCGCGATTTTTTCCCGTTCCATAGCGCCGGGCAGGACGGGCACGCCGAGCTTCGCGAGCGGCAGGATCTCTTGGGACTGCGCGAGATCCTGCGCTTTACGCGCCTCACTGGCCTCGACGGGCCGCTTGGCCATCGTCTTGGGAGCGCCGATCTTGTCGGCCGTGCTCTGGCGCTTGCTGACCGTTTGGCGATCCACGCGCTGGGTGCGCTCGCCCAGGAACGCGTCATTTGCGGCGACTTTAGATTCCTGGCCCTTCTGCGTCTGAACGATCTGGTTCTTCACACGTTCTTCGCGCGCGAGGTCCGTCTTGTTGGCCGGAGCTTTTGAAACGGTCTCCAGGTCAATCCACGTCAGCGCCCGGCGCGGATTCACGGCCGGCTGGTAACTGAGTAGAGTGAGACACACCAGGGCGAGGAGTGCGTGAAGGGATAATGAAAATGAAATTGAACTGCGCAGAGAGAGAACTCCCATAGCCAGAATAACACCTCTATTCTGGCTTCGGAATTATTCGGTGTCCTCTTTAAAAAAATCACCCTGGCTCTCCGGTTTCGCACGGCCGGTCGGCGCTGACTCGGTCGGCTGAGTGCCTTCGATGAACGATTCTCTAATGGCTGTTGAAGAATTGGCGGGTGTCAATTTACCGGTGGTCGAATCGATGCTTGCGAAAACGATCTGCGGCGGAACGATGAAATCGCTCTCGGGGTAAGACTTGACGGCCTCGCGCATGTAATTGAGCCAAATCGGCAGCGCCGCTCGTGCGCCGGTTTCGCCTGGGCCGATCGTCTTATGGTTATCGAAACCTACCCATGCCCCGGTCACTACGTTGGGCGTAAAACCCATGAACCAGGCGTCGTTGTAATCGTTCGTGGTGCCGGTCTTGCCGGCGGCCGGATGGCCCAGGCTCTTCGCTTCGTGGCCAGTGCCGTAGGAAACCACTTCGGTCATGAGGTGGGTCATCACATAAGCGACGCGAGGATCCATGAGCTGGTCGGGATCGTTGGCCGGCGGGTACTTAGGGAAGACGACGGTCGCCGCGGGTGAGGGCATGCCGCTCGGCTCGTCGGTCGGTTGCTCGACGGCCGGAATGCGGATATCCGCCGGGATTGCCTGCGACTTCGCTTCCTCGAGGACCTTGCCGTCGCGATCGGTCACACGCGAGATGAAGACTGGGTCGATCCTCCTGCCTAGGCGCGGAAAGAGCGCGTAGACGCGGGTCAGATCGAGAAGCGACACGGACATGCTTCCGAGCGAGATCGAGAGATCGGGGCTGTACTGGGCGTTCAAGCCGATCCGCTTCGAGTAGTCGATCAGAAAAGGAACCTGAATCGCCTGCACAATCTTGATCGTAGGCACGTTACGCGACTTGATGAGCGCCTGGCGGAAGGTGGTGTCCCCGTAGAACTTCTCCTCAAAATTCGTCGGCTTCCATTTCCCAGTCTCCTTGTCCTCGTAGACGATCGGGGAATCCTGGATGATCGTCGCGGGGGTGAACCCCTTCTCGAGACCTGCAGCGTAAATGATGGGCTTGTAGGACGAACCCGGCTGGCGGAGCGCCTGGGTCGCGCGGTTGAATTCGGACTTCTCGAAGTCGTATCCACCTTCCATGGCCATCACGTAACCGGTAGAGGCGTCCACGGAGAGCAGCGCGCCCTGGACTTTAGGTTCCTGGTCGAGTCCCCCGACGATCCCCTTTTCCGTGTTTTCGGTGACCTTGAGCCG
>JAYVOO010000455.1:0-4270 GCA_043757905.1 Oligoflexia bacterium | reverse complement strand
AACTCTTTCCGCATGGCTTCGCCGTCGCGGGTGTCGACGGAAACGATGGCGTGATCGTTCTTCGGGTTCAGGAGCTTTTTCGTGGCTTCGAGACGTTCCATATTTCGACCCATGAGAACGAAGGTCGCGGACGGATGGGTCGCCTGGAGTTGGGTGCAGATGGCTTGGCCGATTCCCGTTCCGGCGCCTGATACGAGGAAAGTTTTTGTCATGGGAAAGGGAGATATCAGGGTGTCTAGAGTTTGGACAGGCGCCTAAAAGGTAGGCATCTCCTCTCCAGAAATCATCTATTATATTCAGCAATTAGGCATGGCTTGGTGCGGCAAGCTCCTTGCTCTTAACCTCTTAAATATGCTGAAAGCCATGAGAAAACATCTAAGTGGAAATGCAAAGTGCGCGTGGGTGGGCACGCTCATTCTCATGCAAGCTGCGCCCGCGTTCGCGGCTTACAATCATCCGGTCACTTGGTCGGACATGAGCAGTCTCGACCTGAAGCCAGTCTTGAGCTCGCAGTACGCGTCGGAAAGCAATCTGATGCAGCCCGCCCTTCCTCAGTCGGCCAATGAACTGGTCCTCCGGGATTCGGACAGCTTGATTAACCCCCAGTTTCACGTCTCCGACGAGATGCTCGGCCCTGTTTCCTTCTGGTTGCGAATCTATACTGAATGGACCACTCAGCATGTCGTGATCTTCGACGCCAAGCACCCTGAGATTATTTACGAAGTTTTGGATTTTCGCGAGCTCGCGAAGACGGCTCGCAACCGCATCGTTTACGAGATCGTTCAACATAATCGGGTGAAGAAAGCCATGGCAGGATATCGCGCCGCCTTCGCCCGCCTTTCGCGGCATTCAAACCCGAAGAAACCGACCCAGGAAGAAAAGAGTATCCTGCGCGCGATTCGCGCCACTTCTCACAAACACAAGATCTCCGAATTCGCGCAAAATCTGCGCACCCAGACCGGTCAGCGCGATAATATCGTTAAGGGCCTGCTTGCGGCCGAGTCGTTCTTCCCTCGTATGGAGCGCGCATTCGCGAAAGTCGGCGTCCCGCCTGAACTGACCCGCCTAGCGCTGGTCGAGAGCTCTTTTGACTTGAAGGCAAAGTCGCGGGTCGGTGCGGCCGGAGTTTGGCAGTTCATGCCGAAGTCCGCGAAGGAGTACATGCGGCTGGACGAAAAGGCATCGATCGATGAGCGCCTCTCACCCTTGAAGTCGACGGTTGCAGCGGCGAAGCTCTTAAAGCGCAATTACGCGATTCTCGGAAATTGGGCGTTCGGAGTCACTGCCTACAACTCAGGCCACGGCAAGATGGCCCGCACCATGCGGCTCCCGCGGGATGGTTCGAAGGTTTATGATTACTTCAATGCCTGCACTAAAGTCGGAAAGCGGCTTGGTCATGCGGGTCGCAACTATTACGCTGAGTTTTTGGCAGTTCTTCACGCGGAAGCTTATCGCCATCTTTATTACGGCGAGACCCCCGTCCAGACTTTTAAACCTGCTCAGTACCAGCTGGTTTCAACTCCAGAGACTGGGCTGAAGATCGCCATGTCTCATTCGATTTCGATTCAGGAATTTCAATTTCTCAATCCCGATATTCGGGACCTCAAGAAACCGCTGCCACGCGGCTTTTGGGTGGCTGTGCCTTCCGATACGGATGACCTAGCTGGGCTGACTGAGCCCAGGCGTCGAGCTGCTACTCAGGGCCGCATGCTGGTCCTCAGTAGAAACTGAGGATGTTCACGGTCCGCGGTGATGCGAAGACCAGGTGGGACAAGCTGGTTGAGTTCGCCTCATCCGTCAGCTGGACCAGCGTCGGGCCTTCACCAATTTCGAGGGAGATGAAACGTGGGCGCTCGGAATCAAGCGGTGCCTTGGCCAGCATTTGGCCGTTGGGTGCCAACGGATAGACTTCGGGCCTTAAGCCTGCCGTCGATGTGACACTCGCGAAGTAACGATTCGGTGATCTAGCGAGACCCGGAGCTGCTCCGATGACCATTCCCGCCTCTGCGTTTGTTGAGCCTTCCAAAGTGTCTTCCCAGGCTTTCAGGTCGCCTTCTGAGAAGAGGTAATAGTCGTGTGCGGCCTGCTGTTCGGGATAAACCGAGAAGCGATGCACATGGGTCTGGACGTCTTGGATTGCGGCTTGAACATCGACTTGGGTAGAATGTCCGGGAAGCGTCAGAACTTGTTTGATCTGGAAGTAGCCTTTGGCATCGGTCCAGACGGCGCTTCCGGGTTGCCCCATGATCTGGACCCGGGCGGCTTTGAGAGCGGTCCCCGTCTCGGTTGCGGCATCGCGGACAAAGCCCGCGACAGTACGGTAAGTCGATCCCGTGAAGTCCATATAAGTAGCGGTGCCGCTTAGAACTGGAAGAGTGGCAATACCACCGCTCGATACGTTTTTTCCGATGAGCTGGATCGTCTGGGTACCGGGTGCGGCATTCAGGTAGATGAAGTAGCGGTCGATATCGACTGCTTCTGCGCTGACGAACTGTTTGGCTGAGCTAATGTATAATGGATGTTCGGCACGGCCAGAGAACTGAATGTTCCATCCGGCTGGGATCTTTCCAAAAACGATCCCCGTTTCAGGCTGAAGGGTTGTCTTCAGGGTTGCGGCCAGCATCAGGGCTGAGTTGTTGGAAACCATGGGGACTGAGCCAGCACCCGAGCGGATCGATAGGGTGGGCCAATGCTCCGCCGCCCGGCTAAGGTCCCAGCCGCGACCTGGATTGGACTCGACCAAGCTGTCTTTCGTCATGGCATTTCTGTGACCGTCATTCACTGGCTGCTGGAAGTCCGGAAACTCGACCGTTTGGTGAGCTACCTGAGGCAGGACTTGAGTATCCACTACCTGAGTACTCGCCTTGTTCGCGGACTGAGTAGTCACGGAGGATGAGTAGCCAAGCTGCGAGATTAAGGTTGGGGCAGCCGTCGTAATGGCTCGAGTAGTCTCGGTATTTGCTGGAACGTCCTGGGACTCCGTTGAGGAGACTGCGGGGTATTGGGCCGTTCTTTCTCCTGGTGCTTCTTCTAAATGTTCACTCTGGGAGGCCGCCTGGGCATGGGATAGTTGATCGTGGTTTACGATCACTTCAGGAGTTTGGGTGGTCGAAATTGACGGCCGCACCATGGAGAGCGGCTCTGGTCCAATAGGCATATCGTAGGCGGTCTGGGCCATGCCCGGACGATTGAGCGGTAGTTGAATTGAGGCAACTAGTTGGGGGGCTGCAACCACGATCTGCTTGACTGGAACAACCTGGACTTGGGGTACCTGGGCGAGAACATCGTGACTCACATGCCGACGAATATTCCGCCTTTTCTTTGCATGCTGAACTTCGACGACAGGTGAGTAGTCAGTCGTTGAGTGGTCATTTAATTCTAACGATACCTGAGTAGTCAGTTCGTCGTTGAAGTCATGAAAAGAGGCAACGAGAAATTGGCGTCGGAGAAGCTGGCTGATTCCTTGGTACTTCTGGAGCTGCTCTGGGCTTGCCAGCTGATCGTTCGCGCTGACTTCCTGTTCTGTACCGAGAGGCGCGGCCAAAGATGTGCCAAGCTCGTCCGCCAGGCGCTGGATCTTTGCGACCGAGCGGCGCGCCCGGTGAGTGCGTGCACCACTTGTGATCGTGGTCTTGTGGACGGAGGGCGTCGAAGCTCGATCTAAAGGGGTGCGGATTTGAATTTGGGAGAGATCGGGAAATTCCGCGGGTTGAGTTGTCACTGCGGCGATGTGGGTATCTTCGCTTGTGAGCGGTGCGACTGGCCGAGCGAAATCGATCCGGAGGTCTCCCATCCAACCAAGGGTTTTGGGATTCAATACGATCGCGGTACCTGAGGTTTGATATTGGAGTATGGCGGCTGCAGCTACGAGCAAGCCAGCGCCAGCGAAGAGCGACATGGCTCCCGTAAGCTTTCTGCGGCCAAAAGATGGGGTACTACTCTGGGTGCCGAAAATCACGAAGCGCTTGGTCCTTTCAAATGCCACTCACATCCTGTGGTGTGGCGTTTTGCTCTTAAGCAGGATCGGGATAAAACCTCTTCAGCTTAAGTGCTCGGATGCATGCTCTACTGACTAGAGTAAAACCAAACTTCCCACCTGGCAATGCCCCAGGCAAGAGAAACAGCTATGACGCGAGAGAACCGTGATCTTTAGTGACAAGCTGCTGACGAATTAACGCGCGCTGAAGCTTCAACTGGTACTTCTTGAACTCGTGTTCGTCCATATCCGCTTCTTTCAGCGCTTCTTCTGCCGACTTCTGCGCACGACGAG
>JAYVOO010000454.1:0-4316 GCA_043757905.1 Oligoflexia bacterium | reverse complement strand
TTGAATGCAAGCGACGCAAGTGTCAGCATTCTTTTCGGCGTGGGCAACGGGGCGTTCATCGCCGGCACTACCCCCTCGGCCGGTGCGGCCGCTACGGGATTCGCGATGGGTGATTTCAATGGCGACGGCTACCCCGATCTCGCGGTCGCCAACGGAAACGCGGGTCAGGTCAGCATTCTCATAGGCTCGGGGAATGGCGGATTCCTCAATCCGATTGGATACGGCGCTTCGACGACCCTGAGGGGACTGACCGCAGGAGACTTCAACGGGGATGGCGCCCTCGATCTCGCGACCGCGATTCAAGACTCAGGCAAAGCGCTGATCTTCATGGGTCAGTAACGACCTGCGTCCGCTCCGATCGGCCATCCAATTCAAAAATTTATAGCATACTATTTTAATATGGTATTATAGAGACAGCCTCTAATTGGCTCGCTGAACACCCTTGTAGTACGTGGCGGGTCCCCTGATTCAGAGTCCAAACTGTTATGATTGAAAGACGCGAAAATAATCGAAGCCAAGCGATCGCCGGTGCGTTGTTCCTCGCGCTCCTGGTGTCGATCCTTGCGTCTTGCGACTCCGGTGCGGAGCCAGACGGCGCGTCCGGGCCATCGGATACACTTGTTTTGAACGAACTCAGTGAATCCACTTATGACCTGACTCAGGTCACGCTCCTGGTGAAAGGCGAGATCTCTGTCGCCAATCCTCCCGCGGGCACTGAGATCGATTTCCACTCGGACCCGTCCTGCGCGGATGCGTCGATCGGCCGAGGCACCCTTGCTGCCTACCGCACGACTGGCATCCAACTGAGAACCGCAAGCGGCGTGAGCTCCTCTCTTTACGCTTTTGCTTTTTCAGCCTCAGGTGCCGTGACCCCCTGCTCATTCCTGATCCAGTACGATCCGATTCATAACCCTCCGGGCGCGCCGGTTTTCTCGGCCGTGGCGCCCGCGTCGCCTTCGGGGGCGACGTTAACCCCGAAGGTCTCGGGCACAGTCGGAGCCAACGCTTCACGGGTCGCCTTTTACGATGCCCCAGGGTGCGCGCACGAGATTGCATCCGGCACCGCATCGGCCTTCCGAAGCCCAGGCGTGCCCGTGACTGTGGTCGCCAACCAAGTCACGCAGATCTACGCCAAGGCTTTCGAGCCATTTGGCCAGGCCGCCGGATGCACGCATCTCGTCGACTATACTCATGACACGATCCCGCCCGCGAACCCCGTTCTGGTCTCCACCCAGCCATTCTCGCCTTCGAACTCTTCCGTCCAACCCAAGATCATCGCGAATCTTTCGTCGGACGCCGTCAGCGTCGGGATCTTCAGCGATCCAGCTTGTTCCCATTCGCTTGCTACGGGCACGAAGGCCGAAATCGAGGGTGTCGGACTGACAGTCCAAGCCGTAAGCAACGCGGCAACCCTGCTTTACGCCCGCTCGACCGACAGCGCGGGCAATGTCTCGGGGTGCGCATATTTTGCCACCTACATCCACGATCCCGTCCCTCCGGCTGCACCGACTTACGTTTCTGCAAATCCCGCCACCCCGACGCGAATCACGCTCTATCCGCTCATCCACGGGACCAGCTCCACGGATACGGCGACGGTCAAATTCTTCGAAGGCAGTAGCTGCGTGACGGAGGTTGGCGCGGGAAGCAAGGCTCAGTTCGACGGGGCTGGCATCGCTGCACGTACCAATTCAAACGACACGACCCCCATCTGGGCCGAGGCTTTCGATGCCGCCGGCAACCCCTCGGCATGCGTACTCATGCTGAACTACACGAATGACAGCATCGCACCCACGAGCCCGATCTTCAGCGCCACGGTCCCAGCCTCCCCGACCAACATCACCTCCAGTCCATTGGTCTATGGAAACGTCGCGGACGGTACCGTGTTGGTGAAGATCTATGACGACGTGCTTTGCGCTCATGTCGTGGGACAGGGAACGGGCGACGACTTCGCGCCGAATGGAATTCGCGCTACCGCGACACCCGAGGCCAGTACTTTTCTCTATGCCCGGGCTTTCGATCAAGTCGGGAATGGATCCGATTGTTCGCTCCTCTCCGAGTTTAAGCATGACACTTCAAAGCCGGCCGGGCCCATCTTTGTGGCGACTGTTCCGGCTTCGCCTTCCTCCAGTTCGACGAACCCCTATGTCCAGGGCCGCCTCGCGCCTGGGACCGTCAGCATCGGAATCTACAGTAACGCCGCTTGTACCACAGTGATCGGCACTGGGCTTAAGTCCGACTTTACCTCGAGCGGCATTCGCGTCGGGGCAACGGCAAACGCCACCACTTCGATCTATGGGCGCACCGTCAACGACTTCGGTAATTCGTCCGACTGCACGCTGCTAACGACCTACACCCATGACAATGTGCCGCCCACGGCTCCGGTCCTCACCTCGACCACGCCCGCATCTCCCACTAACCTCGCAACGTCTCCCGTACTGAAAGGGGTCGCGTCGGCCGATACCGAGCGGCTCAGGATCTACGACAGCAATTCCTGCACGAGCACGATCGGCCAGGGGCTTAAAGCCGATTTCGAGGGATCAGGGATTCAAATCACTGTTCCTAGAAATAGGACCTCAAGCCTTTACATCCGGGCATTTGATTTGGCCCTCAATGGAACCTCCTGCCAGTTTCTCCAGAACTACCTGCAAGACGATATCGGCCCCACGGCTCCTCTCTTCGTCCAGGCCACTCCGGGTTCACCCTCTTATACGCGCCCGACAGCCATCCGCGGCATCAGCGCGGCGGATACGTCCGTTCTCACGCTATTTTCAGACTCAGCATGCTCGCAGTCTCTCGCAACCGGCACGAAACTCCAATTCGAGACGACCGGGATTCCTATGACTGCGCCGGCGAACGCCACCACTTCCATTTATGCGTACGCCTATGATCTGATCGGCAATTCGTCGGTCTGCCGACTCATGCTCAACTTCACCCACAGCGACCTTGGCCCAGCCGCTCCGGCGGCGACTCAAGACGCGAGCGGAACCGTGCACCTCACTTGGACGCCCGACTTAAATGCCGCTTCCTATATCGCCAAGCGCGCCACGAGGAGTGGCGGCCCTTATACGGTGATCGGCACCTCGATCTACGGCAGTTCTTTCATCGATACCGGCGTCGCCAATCAAACGACTTATTATTACGTCGTAGCGGCGACGAACTCGACTGGCACGAGCAAGGACTCGGCCGAAGTGAGCATTCTAGTCTCGCCTAGCGTCCCGCTAGCACCGTCGAGCCTAGTCGCTACGCCTGGGCCCGCAGAAATCACCTTGGACTGGTCCGGGCTTCCGGACGCCATGAGCTACCGACTCTACCGCAGTACTTTTTCGGGCGGTCCTTATTCCCTGATCAAAAGCAATGTCCTGCTGCTGACCTATACGGATCACACTGTCACGAACGATACCGCCTATTATTACGTGGTGAGAGCATCGAATCCTGCGGGCTTGAGCCAAGACTCCAACGAAGCCAGCGCGGTGCCAAAGAACTTGCCCACGGCCCCCTCCGGTTTTTCGGTCACCGCTCGTGAAGGAGGCGGTTGCGACCTCGCCTGGAGCGCCTCGAGCTACAACCAGGGATTTCGTGTCTATCTAGATCGCGGCACCGGTCCGGCCCCGTTCACTACGGTCACCGGATCGACCTACTCGGACCCGGGCATTCTGTACATAGGCGGAAGCAACAAGACTTCTTACACCGTCGGGTATTCCGTCGCAGCACTTTGGGGATCGGTCGAATCCCCGCTGACCGCGTCTCTTCCTTGCGTCAATGTGGTCGGCCCTCTTCCCAGCCTCAGGCCGGGCGATTCCCATGTTTTCCTGAGCTGGCCCGCGACCGATCCTTCCTATCAGGTCAAGCGCGCTGACTTTTCTGGCGGGCCCTACACGACCCTGGACCCGGCGGTGATCGGGTCCTCCTACATTGATCTGACTGCGGTGAACGGTAACTCCTATTTTTACATTATCACTGCAAACACCACTTCGGGAGAAACCCTTCCATCGATTGAGGGCAGCGCTCGGCCCCAGGTGCTGCCGGCTGCGCCTTCCAATCTCAATCTGCGAATCAATGCGACCAGCCAAAATGTTCTGAACTGGAGCGCGCCGGCTTATTATAACTTCTTCAATATCTATCGTTCGGACACGAGCGGCGGGCCTTATACGCTGATGACCACGGCCAGCACGCCTGGCTTCACGGATGTAGCGCCGCTTGCAGGCGATAATTTCTATGTCATCCGAGCGCAATGGGGAGCGTCCGAGACCGCCGCTTCGAACGAAGTGACTGCTTATTCCTATGCTGGACCGGTCAACTTTAAGGCAACGCCCGTC
>JAYVOO010000453.1:0-4326 GCA_043757905.1 Oligoflexia bacterium | reverse complement strand
CGCGACCGCGGTCCTGCAGGGGTCTGTTGAGAGCGGAACGATCTTCTCCACGCCAGTCGGCTGGCGGGTCAACCCGCTGGGGCTGCGCGAGATCCAGTCCTCGAACGCGGCCGGCGTTTACCTTTCCCGCCGGCTGGGCCGTCTGCCTCAGCGCGAATTCGAGCTATTAACGATTGGCGCCGTGCTGGGCAAGGAATTCGACTCGAGCGTCGCGGCGGCGCTGCTGGAAATGGACCGAGCGACTTTGGCCTCGGTACTCGAGAGCGCGCGAGCTAAAAAGCTAATTTGGACTGACTTCAGTCGCGAGTGCGAACGCGAGATTTTTGTCCACGACAAACTGCGCGAGACGCTGCTCGGCTTTCTGACCGAGTCGCGGCGCAAGGACCTGCATCTCCGCGCCGCGCTTGAAATTGAGAGTCGAACGCCGGACCGGGTTTTCGAGCTCGCGTACCATTACGATCTCGCCGGCTTTCCGGAAAGGGCGCTTTCTTTTTCTCTCCTCGCGGCCCGAACCGCGCGCGCGCGTTTCTCGCTCCAGCAGGCCGAGCAGAATTACCGGATAGCTGAGCGCGGCTGCCAGGGGGCGCCGCCTGAAGTCCGATTCGGCGTTTTCGAGGGCTTGGGTGAGACGCTCATGCTTCGGGGAAAATACAAGGAGGCGCAGTCGAGCTACAACTCCGCCAAGTTCTTCGCGCGTGACCGCATCAGCTTGGCGCGTATCCAGGCCAAGGTGGGCCAGAACGTGTTTCAACAGGGCGACATGGAGGCAGCGGCGCCGCTCTTGGAAGAAGGGCTCCGGCTCCTGGGCCACAGGATCCCAGAGACTAAGGCGGGATTCGTCCTGGGAATTCTTTTAGAGCTGCTTTCACAGACGTTTTACCGCCTTTCCCTTAAGCTCTTCCGCTTCAAACAAGATCAGCTGTCGCGGCACGAGGAGGAGGAGATCAGCGTCGTGCTCTTCGGCCGGCTCGCGTACTCCTACTGGTTTCTGAAAGGGGGCATCCCATTTCTCTGGTGTCTCTTCCGGCAGATCGGCTTGGCCGAACGCTACCGTGCGGGGCCGGAGCTGGGAGTCGCACTTTCCACGCAGGCGATGGGTTATGCACTCGTCGGCTGGTTCACAAAAGCGCAGCAGGTAGCCGCAAAGTCGGTGCGGATCCAGCGCGAAAGCGGGGATTTCTACGGACAGGGCAAGGCGATTCATTATTTCGGCGCGACTCTTTATTGCGGTTCCCGTTACTCCGAAGCGCTCGCGCAGTTCGAGGAGGCCATCCGCATTCTGGAGCGAACGGGTGACCTCTGGGAGGTCAATACCGCTCGCTGGCACCTCGCCACGACTCATCTGCGACTGGGCAACCTGCGAAAGAGCGTGGAAGTGTGTCGCAGAGTCTACTCTGATGCCGTTGAGATCGGTGCTCTCCAGAACGCGAAGAATATCCTCGGAACTTGGGCCAAGGCCACGCAAGGCCGCATGCCCCTCGATTTAATCGAGGCGCAGGCCAAGAGCGGTCTCGGTGACGTGCCCGCTATGGCGGAGCTTCGGCTCGCCACCGGGATATGCGCGCTGGACGCGGGCGATCCGGAGCGCGCGGTGACTGAGATCCAAGCCGGCATCGCGTTACTCCGGAAGGAGGGCGTGCTCCAGGAATACGTGGCTCCGAACTATGTCTGGCTGGTCACCGCTCAGCGCACGCTCATTGAGACGCTTCCACCCTATGCTCTGGCGCTCCGCCGCGAGAGACTCCTGGGCGCGGCTTTCCGTTCCGCGCGGCACGCTCACAAGATCGCCCGCCGCTTCCCCAATAATCTCCCGCATGCGCTCCGCGAGCTGGCGCTGCTCCACGGTTTAAAAGGCGAAGCCAAGCGGGCCCACCTGCTCATCCATGACAGCCTGAGCTCGGCGCTCCAGAAGGGTGCGCGCCACGAGTACGCACTCTCGCTCCAAGCGAATGGGCGGCTCGGCCAGGCTTTCGGCTGGAAGAAGAGCGCGGAATTGCGGATCGAGGCGGAAGAGGCCCTGAACGAACTGGATGCGGGCATGCCTGCTGGCGCGAGCGCGTCGCTCTCGCTCGCCGATCGATTCGAGTCACTGCTATACGCCGGCCGGAAGATCGCTTCGAGCCTGACTACGGCAGATGTTTTTCTGGCCGTCCGTGACGCGGGGCTGAGCCTGCTCAGGGCTGAGCGGTGCGTGGTGATCGAGGAAGCGGAACTGAGCGCAGTCCGGCCGGAGCACGTTTATCTCGAGCAGGCCGCTGCGAGCCACAAGGTGGTCATTCCAGAGCTTCCGGAGAGCTCGTTACTTTGCGCGCCGGTGCTCATCAAAGGCAAGCCGGCCGCATTCCTGGTCGCTTCGCAATCGCGACTTGCCAAGTCCTTCGGCGAGGAAGAGCGCCGCTTGGCTGAGTACATCGCCGCGCTCGCGGGCGCGGCGCTCGAGAATGCGAAAGGCTTTGAGCAGCTCGAAAAACTCTCGAATGAGCGCGCGCGCCTTCACCATGAAGCGCAGGGCGCGGTTCGCGTCCGCGACGATTTTCTGCTCGTGGCATCCCATGAGCTGAGAACCCCCCTCACGCCGCTCCGCCTGCAGATCGAGACCATCCAGCGGATCGCGCAGAATGACCACTCAGAGAGGGGTGTGCAGTTCACGCGCCTGTTGTCGAGTGCGGAGCGCCAGATCGCCCGCATCGGCCAGCTCATCGACGACTTGCTGGAGGTCTCACGCCTGAGTGAAGGGCCAATCCGGTTGAAGTCGGAAGAGGTCGATCTCGTCGAACTGGTCGCGCAGGTCGGCGGCGGGTTCTCGAGCGAGCTGGCGCGAGCCGGCTGCAAGCTTGAGTTCAGCTCGGACGGAAGCATCCGCGGCCACTGGGACCGCCTACGGCTCAAGCAAGTCGTGATCAATCTGCTGACGAACGCCATGAAGTACGGAGCGGGCAAGCCGATCCACGTGAGCGTGAACCGAGAGAGCGACTGGGCCCGGCTGACCGTCATGGATCAGGGTATGGGCATTGCGCCCGAGCATCAGGAGCGGATTTTTCGCAGGTTCGAGCGCGCGGTTTCCATCAGAAATTTCGGGGGGTTGGGCCTGGGGCTTTTTCTCTGTCACCAGATTGTGGAACAGCATGGCGGCAAGATCCTGGTAGAGAGCCAGCTTGGTTCGGGAGCCCTTTTTACGGTGCTTCTGCCTCTGGGTGATGTTAACCAGGTTGCACCATGATTGAGTTCTCCCACGCTGGAAATGCCGGCAAAACCGTCCTGATCGTCGATGACGAAGAGGACATTCGCGAGACGCTTCGATTCGCGCTCGAGCTCGAGGGCTTCCAGGTCCTGCGCGCCGAGAATGGAAAAGCGGCTCTCGCGCTTCTGGCGGAGTCACCCGTCCGTCCTTCGTTGATTCTGCTCGATCTGATGATGCCGGTCATGGACGGCTACGAGTTTCTGGAGCGCGCCCACGCTGACGCAAGCTTGAAGGATATCCCGATCGTGGTGATTTCCGCATTCAACCAGCGTGACCCGCTCGAGCACGCCCGTGCGTTCCTGCGCAAGCCCCTGGGCTTGGACGCGCTTCTGGAAGCAGTCGGACGCTACGCCGCCGCCTGAAGATCAGCTGGCTTAACGCTCGATCAGTGATCCGTAAAGCTCGGTGCGGCGATCGCGGAAGAACCCGAAAGACGCGCGGTTCTTGCGGACCTCAGCTAGATCGAAGGTCGCCGTGATCACGCCACTCTCGGCGCGGCCGAGTTCCGCCACTTTTTCGCCGCGGTGATCGGAAATGAAAGAATGGCCGTAGAAGGTCTGGTCGCCCTCGGTGCCGATCCGGTTGGAGGCTATGACTGGCACGACATTCGAGACCGCGTGGCCGATCATTGCGCGCTGCCAGAGATCCTTCGTGTCCAGGTCCGGCGTCTCCGGTTCAGTCCCAATCGCTGTGGGGTAGAAGAGCAGATCCGCGCCTTGAAGCATCATCGCGCGCGCGCACTCCGGAAACCACTGATCCCAGCAGATTCCGACTCCGATCGTTCCGTAGCGCGTTTTCCAGGCCTTGAACCCGGTGTTGCCGGGGCGGAAGTAGAACTTCTCCTCATAGCCGGGCCCGTCCGGGATATGGCTCTTTCGGTAGTTGCCGAGCTGCTCGCCGTCGGCGTCGATGATCGCGATGCTATTGTAATGAGACTGCCCGTCTTTCTCGAAATACGAGACGGGGATCACGATCTTGAGCTCGCGCGCGAGCTTCTTGAAATGGGCGACCGTGGGATGGCCTTCGAGCGGGCGCGCCCAGGCGAAGAACTCATCCTTCTCCTCGCGGCAGAAGTAGTAGCCCTC
>JAYVOO010000452.1:0-4333 GCA_043757905.1 Oligoflexia bacterium | reverse complement strand
GTGAGCAGGCTCTGGAGCGTCTTAGGCGTTTCCAGTTGATACCAAACCGCCGCGGCGATCCCGTCCATCTTGAAGAAATGGCTGCTGTCGTTCATCTTCATCAGGATCAGGGTTTTATCCTGATTCTTGCGTGCGACGACGTCTTTTGGACGCCGGAAGAAAGTCATGCAGCTAGAGTCTGTCGTGTCGAATTTCATTCGTTAACCTGAAAAAATTCATAACGTGGTTACCTGGGTCTTGGCAACCGCTGTTTGCTGCGAGCCGGGGAAGGCCGCGTCGAAACCTATTCCCTTGCCAAGACCCCAGAATTCTGGTCGGCCTAAGGAATGTACGAAATGGGCCATGAGGAGTTGGAAGCGATACGCAGGGTGCTGGAATCTCGCAAACTCTTCCGTTACATGCCTGAGCAAGCCGGAGAGTGCGACGCCTTCGAAAGCAGCTTTGCCAAACGGGTGGGTGTCCGCCACGCACTCCTGCTTACGAGCGGCACGAACGCGCTCGTGGCGGCGCTCGCCGCCTACGGGATTGGCGAGGGCGATGAAGTCATCATTCCGGCTTATACCTTCGTCGCCACCGCTGGCGCGGTACGGATGGTGGGTGCGAAGCCGGTCGTAGTCAACATCGACTCTGAGTTCGGTCTTTCGGTCGAGGATGCCCGGCAGAAGGTGACCGCCCGCACCAAGGCGATCCTACCGGTGCATATGGATGGACTGAGCGCGGATATGCACGGGATCCTGGAACTCGCGCGCGAGAAGGGCCTGATCGTCATCGAGGATTGCGCGCAGGCCATGGGCGGAAGCCACCACGGCCGACGCCTCGGCTCAATCGGCGACGCGGGCGCGTTCTCGCTCAACGAAAACAAGATCATCTCGTGCGGGGAGGGCGGAATCGTGACGACGTCCTGCTCCGACGCGTTTGAGCGGATGATGTGCCTGCAGGACTTATCGGCGCGTTACAATCCCTCGAAGAAAGGGCAGTTCAGTTCGCGCACTCAGTCCTACGTTGGCATGTCCATGCGGGTCTCCGAGATCCAGGGCGCGATGATCCGGGTCCAGCTGGAACGCCTGGATCCGATTCTGGAGAAGCTGCGTGCCCGCAAGAATGCGCTGATCGAATGCCTGGGCTCAGCCCGAAGCGTGACGATCCCTCGCGGCCACTGCACGCAGGGTGACTGCGGCACTGCGCTGCATCTGCGTTTTTCCGATCCGATTGTGGCTGGGGCCGCGTCGATCCATCTGAGGAAGCAGGGCATCGTCGCCGCATTCCCGACGTCGCGTCCGGCCCATGTTGCCTGGAAATGGTTGGAGTTGATTGATCCCGAACGTGCCGCCGAGATTCGAGCTGAGCTGCTTCCGACCGTGGACGCGCTCACCTGCACGCTTAGATATGAGATCGACCCCCGGCTGACGCTCGAGGAGACGCTGAAGATCGGAAACGCGATGCGATCCCTGGCCGATTCCGTCTGAGCGGAAACTCAGGGAACGACGACGAGTGAATTACAGTCGTGGCACGCAGCCATGGCCTCTCGGCGGCCGGACTGGAGCGTCGAGCGAAAATGCGCGTAATTCGGGCCATTCCAGATTTCCATCAGTGTCTGGTCCGTCAAATTTCCCATGACGTGCTTTTCGTGGAAGTCTTCGTAACAAGGCAGCACGTTGCCGTTGACCGTCACTACGAGGAGAGTCGAGGGGATCAGGCAGGGCAGCGCGAGGGGTGTGGCCGTTTTGTGATAGCCGAGCTTGCCGAGGATGCCCGCGCGATTGGTGAAGGTCAGGTCGCGGAAATTCTGAAAGAAGACCCGCTTGCGATGCGCGGGCTCGAGGCGCTCGAGGATTTCCGGGTAAAGATGGCCTTCCGAATTCTGATGGCGCGTAACAGTGAACCGGTCGGTTCCGAGTTTCACCAGCTCCGAAAGCCGTTCTTCGGTCAGGAGGTCGCCGTTGGTGAAGATCTCGATCCAGCAGCCCGGCAAATACTCGCGAGTCAGCGCAACGTAGGTGTCGAGATCGGGCGAGAGCAGGGGTTCGTTGTAAAAGTGGTAGGAGACCCGACCGCGGTAATCGAGCTCCCTGAGCTCCTCCATCAGCTTGATGAAGAGCTTGCGCGGCATGAGCCCCTGGTTCACGCGGCTCGCGACCGAGTTTGGACAGTAGCTGCAAGCGCGATTGCACTCGTGGTTGATCTCGATCTCGAGGGCCGAGAAAGGGCAGCTGGGAGTTGGATTTCGTGTCATGGGACCCGCTTTGACTTAGCCATAGAAGATCGCTTTTTTGAAGGTTTTTCTAGCCCTAGTCAGGCCCAGCCTGTAGATCGGAAAGCATGGCACTCCCCAGTCGCGCGCCGGTGAAAACGGTGGTTCTCACTTCGCGGGAGAATTTCGTCTGGCACAGCATGCAAGAGATCATTCCCGCGATCGAAGCGGATTGGCAGGCTGCGGCCCGGGCTGGCCGGCATGAGGTCGTCTGCCTAAACGTCGACGGCCGCGGGCTGAGCGAGTTGGTCCCTGCCGCCATGGACGCTACGAATTTTGTCATGACCTGCTTCAATCTGAAGATGGCCGAGGCCGTCGGGGGATTACGCGGAGCAGTTGGAATCGACGCGAGATTATTCGTCTATCTGCACAATCAAGCCACGATCGGTTGTTGGCCGTTTTGGGTCTTCGGTCCGGCCGACGCGCTCCGTACCGGTGACGTGTTTCTTTCCTCGTGTTCCTTGGACGCCGCGACTCTCTCGCACTCTTTTATCGAGTCCCGCGTGGAGTGCCTGCCGTTCTCGCTGCCGCAGCTCGCGGAGCTGCAGCCTGCGCCGACAGCTGTACGAGTGCCGGGCGCGCCAGTCTCGTTCGTCTTCGTCGGCCGCGTCTCGGTGCAGAAGAACCTTCACACGTTGATCCACGCTTTCTCGCTTCTGAGCCGCTTGCGGCCGGAGTTAGCCGCCACTCTCGAGATCTTCGGTCAGGAAGACGACCTGGGCAGCCCAAACATGGGTTGGGAGGGCCGTAGTTACTTGGCGTGGCTCCGCGAGCTAGGCGCGCGGTTGGAATTGGCGGACGCGCTCCAGTTTCGCGGCCACCTCGCGCGCGAGGCGCTCTACGAAGAGCTTGATCGGCGCCCGCATGTCTTCGTTTCCTCGAGCTTGCACTCGGACGAGAATTTCGGAATGGCGGCGCTGCGCGCGTTGGCCGCCGGCAATCCGGCGGTGCTGAGCGCCTGGGGCGGCCACGTGGACTTCGAGTCCTCGTTTCCCGAGCAGGTGAGTCTCGCCGGAGTTTACGAATCCGAGCGTGGGCCGTATGTCGATGCGCGCGAGCTCGCCGAACGCATGCTCGAGTCGGCGACGGCCACCAGTTCGGTTGCGCCGATCCTTCCCTCGCGCTATCGCCGGGAGTCCATTGCTTCGGAGCTCTTTCGGCTGGCAACGGAGAAGCAAGAGCTCGGTCGGCCGCTCGTGGCGTCGGAAACCGCGCGCCAGCTGGTCGATCGGCGAGCGCGCTTCTTGAAAGACTCGCCTCGAGAATCGAAGATCTTCACGTCCTATGCAGATCCCGCGGCGCTTCCGTTCCTACGTGGGTATGGAATGAAGGCCCGCGAGGCCGCGGCGAACGCGCGGGATGCCGACGTCGCTCTCGCGCCGTGGGTACAGGTCGAATCGGGCTTGGTCCAAGTCGAGGATCCTCATCGCGGGGATTTTGAAATCCGTTTCGAGCCGCAGGGCTCAGGTCTGCCCTCTTGGGTTCTCGAGCGGCTCATCAGCTCTGGGTACGCTCAGTTGCGAATCCCTGCGAGACCGCAGTTGTGAGTCGAGAGAGATGGGGCAGGCGACTGGCGATTGGGAGCTTGGCTTGTCTGGGCTTCGTGAGCACGGTCGAAGGCGCCTTTTTTATTTTGAATCATGCGGGTTTCGGAAGCGACGGCATGAGCCGGTTCCGTTTCGATCGGTCTCTGGAAGTCTCTCAGTCCAAGCAGCGACTCACGCAGGCGATCCCGCCTCCCGATCCGCTCGTTCCAGAGATGAGCCAGGCTCGCGCGGACGACCGTGTCGGGACCCCCTGCGGCTGGAGCAAAGACGCCTATCTTTGGGGAGGGACGTATTTCGATCTCTTCCACAGCGAAAGCGTCGCTTGGATGCATTTCTGCAGCGCGAACGGGCACCGCGTGTCGAGCGCAAAGACGACGATTGACGGCTTCAGCCGAAGGTTCACGCCGTACCCGCCGGCTTCCCTGGGAGCCCGGAAGTATCTTGTTTTCTCGGGATGTTCGTATGTGTTCGGCGAAGGCCTCGAAGACGAGGAAACGTTGCCCGCCCAGGTCGCTCGAGCCGCGCCCTCCTACCG
>JAYVOO010000451.1:0-4340 GCA_043757905.1 Oligoflexia bacterium | reverse complement strand
GCTAGGCTGATCCTGGCGAGTTTTGAGCGCGTGCCTGTCTGCTCGCCCTATCCGAGCGCGGTGCGCTTCGAAGGGTTCGAACGCCCGTTTCTGCAGGGCTCGAATCTATTCAGTCGCGAGAAGCTCGATGTGGGAGCGCGCTTTCTGCTCGAGCACCTGCCGGAAGGAATCGATGGCAAGATCCTTGACCTCGGCTGCGCGGGCGGAATCATCGGAATCCGGGCCAAAGAACTCAACCCGGGCGCGCACATCGTATTCAGCGACGACTCACGCCAGGCGGTCGAAAGCGCGCGCGCGAACTACGTCGCCGTTTTCGGTGACGAGCCCGAGCTCGTCTGGACCAACTGTTTCGAGAGCCAGCCAGCAAGCACCCTCGACTACGTCCTTTGCAATCCGCCGTTTCACCAGGGCACGACGCTAGGCGAGCACATCGCCTGGCAGATGTTCAAGGACTCGCACCATGCGCTGAAGCCGGGCGGCACGCTTCGAGTCATCGGCAACTCGCATCTGATGCATCAACACAAGCTTGAGAAGATCTTCGGTAACCACGAGTTCATTGCCAAAAACGCAAAGTTCACGATCGCAGAAGCCGTCCGCTAAAGGGATCAGGTAGCGCGCGCCGGGATCTCGTCCATCAGCTTAAGCGCCTCGTCTGCCCAGTTCTTCGCGAAGCGCTCTTCCGTGGTCTTAAGGAGTTGAACACGCGCGGGATCCTGCGTCCAAGGCTGGCCTGCTAGCTCAGGATGAATCTCCAGCATGCCTTTCAGCCCGCGGCCGTATCCAAGGGTTCGAGGTTGGCGCTCCCAACCGTTTCTCAGAATCTCAAGCACTTCGAGAGTCTCTTCTGACGGTTTGCCTTCGGAAGTCGCGAGCCCGCGGGCGACCTGCCTGCCCCAATCATCGAAGAACGGGCCGGTGGGAACGAGAAACGCGGGTGAACGCCTGAGGGAGCGCGGCTTTCTGAGTGCGTAGTGGCGGTGGTTCTCGAGCGCCATCGAGCTGCCTCCGATGGGCGACTTGTAAAGCTCTCCGGCGACCCAGAGCCTGCCCAGGTAGCGCAGCTTCCTGTCGGCATCGAAGGCCTGCGCGCCGAGCTTGTAGAACCCGATGCGGAGTGGATCCGTGACCGGGAGCTCCCACATGTCCATCACTCGATCCAGATCACCGAAGTTATGCGCGATCGAGGACGAGGCTTTCAGGCAGCCCAGGCCGTTCTTCGCGCGCCAAAGTGATCCGAAGATCTCCGAGTGACGATTGGTTTCATCGGCGATCGCAGTATAAAGCTCATCGCGTCTCTCTCGCGCGCGCGCGTCTTTCGCGTAATGCCGCGCGAGCGCGCAGTAAGCTCCAGACGAGAGCGTGAACCATTCGCCCAGATGCCCACTCAAGGCCTCCTCCGCCCAATCCGTGCTCCGGGCGCCGTGGATAAAACGCGACGTCACCTGGGTGAAATCCCATTTACGGCTTTGCAAGACAAACGCCGCCATCTCGAGCGCGACGTCCAAGGGCAGGCCCTGCGGCCAAAGCTTCTGGCGGATCTGGTTGTCGACGTCAGTCGGAACAGGCGTTCCGCAAGTCAGGTAATGGGAAGAGACGCAGAGTCGGAAATACTCGAAGTGTGTGAGCGGCACGGGTCCAACGCCCTCGCTCGCCCGGAGGACTTGGGTCGGCGGAAAGCTCCCGAGAGAAGTTTCAACCGTTTTTGGGTCAAAAAGATAGGGCATCGTGTTTCTGACCTGGGAGACCAGGAGCGCGGGGTCGATCCCCCGAGGAAATTTTGCCATCGGGGCCCAGTCATACCATAATAGGCCCAGATGCACGACCTGCTGATCTATCTTCTGGCCATGGTGGTGGTGGTTCCGATCTGCAAGTATGTGGGCCTGGGCTCCGTGATCGGCTATCTGGTCGCGGGCGCATTGATCGGGCCGCACGGGTTCGGGCTTCTGACCACGGTTCGAGAAGGCACGTCAGAACTCGCGGAGTTCGGCGTGATCATGATGTTGCTTTTGATCGGTTTGGAGCTGAACCCCCGGCTTCTGTGGAAGATGCGCGGGCCGATCTTCGGGCTGGGCTCGCTTCAGGTCATCGGCACGGTCGCGATTTTCACCGGTATCGTAATTCTGTTCGGCGTGCGCTGGGAGACGGCTCTTGCCATCGGGATGATCGTGTCGGTTTCGTCGACCGCGATCTCACTCCAGACTCTTCAGGAGCAGGGATATGCCAAGAGCTTGGGCGGTGAACGCTCATTTGCGGTACTCCTTTTCCAGGACATGGCCGTGATCCCCATTCTCGCGCTCCTGCCGTTTCTGGGTGCGGGCACGGAAGCGCAGGCTGATTCCTCGCCTTGGCGCCAGGCCGCCCAGGTCCTGGGCGCGGTGATCGCAGTGGTCGGCGCCGGGCGCTTCCTGATTCATCCCCTCTTCCAGCTGATCTCGCGCACCAAGCTTCGGGAGACCTTCACGGCGCTCGCGCTTTTGATCGTGACGGCTGCGGCGACCCTGATGCATGCCGTCGGCCTCTCGCCGGCGCTGGGCGCCTTTCTTGCGGGAGTCGTGCTTGCGGACAGCCCTTTCCGCCATCAGATCGAAGCCGACATCGAGCCATTTAAGGGACTGCTGCTTGGGCTCTTCTTCATCACGATCGGTTCCAGTATCCAGTTCGAATTGATCGCGACCGAGCCCTGGGTGATCGCCCGCTGGGTGCTTGCGATCATTCTGATCAAGGCAGCGCTGGTCTATGGGATCGGCCGTTTTTTCTCGAAGCTCCGGCCCCCTGAGAGCCTGCTGCTGGCCGTTTCGCTCGCCCAGGGCGGGGAGTTCGCCTTCGTACTGATCGGCCAGGCGGGCTCGCTCATACGGCCTGAGACGGCGCAGGTCCTAACGGCCTCGATCGCGATCACCATGGCACTCGCCCCGATCTTGATCCGGCTCACAATCCGCCACGGCATGTCCCGGCTCGAGTGCGCGCTCACAACCCAGGGAGCGGATCGGCCCCCCGATGCGGTGGAAGAAGCCATGAAAGATAATCCGGTCCTGGTCGTCGGCATAGGCCGCTTCGGCCAGACTCTGATCCGGTTTCTCCGCGCCAACGGCTTCGCCTCGACGGTGCTCGACATCGACTCTGAGCAGATCGAGATCATGGCGCGCTTCGGGATCAAATCCTATTTCGGAGACGGCACGAACCTGGATCTCCTGCGCGCGGCGGGACTCGAGCGGGCCAAGGTCCTGGTACTCGCGATCGACGAGGCCGCGAGCGCCCTCAAGATCGTCGAGGCGGTCCGCCGAGAATTCCCTCATCTCCCGATCTACTCACGCGTCTACGACCGCGTGCACGCCTACAAGATGATCCATATGGGAGTGACCGAGGTCGCGATTGAGACCTCGGGGAGCGCAGTCGTGCTGGGTACTCAGGTGCTCAGGCTTCTGGGGGTGGACGGAGAGCGCGCCGACGCGAAGGCCAGGCTTTTTTACGTCAACAACCAGCATTCGATCCACGCGCTGGCTAAGCGCTATCAGAAGGACGACCGCGAAACATTCCTCCAGGCGTCCCGTGATCTTTCTGAACAGCTTGAATCCATCCTGCGCTCCGATCCGGAAGAGCTTGGCCGGGGCTCGCCTTGAACCAGGCAAATTCGACACATCGACAGCCGTGATCAATGCTGTAAAATGGAAATCCATGAGTTGGCTTCCCGTGATCGCGCTCGCGCTGCTCTCCGCCTCACCTTGCGTCGCCGAGCGTCGCTCGACGCTGATCGAGGAGACCCCCCGCATTCAGGAGATCCAGAGACTTCAGGCTGAGATCCAGCGCTTGAAGGCCGCGCCCCCCAGGCCGACGGCGCCCCGTAATGCGCGCGGCACACAAGGCACGCCGAGCAACGCTTCGTTCGTGCGCCCGCGCCCGGATCTTCGCCCCGATCCTAAAACCAATTACGATGCCGCGGTCGCGTGGCTGATCGAGCACCGCGGAAACTCGCTCGTGCCCAGCGCCGACAGCTTCGTCTGGAAGCTCGTACCCGAGGCGATCGTCATCATGGCCGTCAAGGAACTCAAGACCATTGACGATCATGTGCGCCAGCGGACGGCGGAACTCGAAGAAACCCCGTGAGCCCAAGAACGGTTTGACTCATCAAGTCAAGACAGTCCATCTGGACAGAACCCGCCGTGCTGTTTAACCTGCCCGGGCATGCCTACATTCGATTCCAAACAACCCGAATTTCGACCGGCTCTTCACGAGGACCGCGAGCTCCTCGTCGGCCTGATCCAAGCCTATTACAAGCTGGATCAGATCGATTTCGACGAAAGTGCAATCCGCGGCGGACTCGCGGAGCTGCTCTCGGACGG
>JAYVOO010000450.1:0-4341 GCA_043757905.1 Oligoflexia bacterium | reverse complement strand
CGCGATCGAGACGCCGACCTTGCCGACCTCACCGCGCGAGCGCGCGTGGTCGGGGTCGTACCCGAGCTGCGTCGGCAGATCGAAGGCGACTGAGAGGCCCATCGTTCCCTGCGCGAGCAGGTAGTGGTAGCGGCGATTGGATTCTTCGGCCGAGCCAAAGCCTGCGTACTGACGCATCGTCCACAGACGTCCCCGGTACATGTCCTTCTGCACGCCGCGCGTGAAGGGGAACTTGCCGGGTTCGCCCAGCTGCTCGCGCGCGCCCAAATCGGCCGCGCCACCACCTAGCTCGGGCGCGAGGTCTGCCGGCCAGTACGCCTCTTTGATCGGGATGCCTGAGCGCGTTTTAAAGTTCGGGGTTTCGGCCATGGAATCAGTCCTTTCAAGAAGGGTCGATCAATAGAAGGTCGGCGCCGGTCTCGATCGCCTGCCCTTCCTGGACCTTGATCTGCTTGACGACTCCGGCTTGCGTGGCTTTGATCTCGTTTTCCATCTTCATAGCTTCCATCACTGCGAGCGATTGCCCGCGCTCGACTTGAGCGCCCTCAGCGACGAGGATTCGGATGATTTTTCCCGGCATTTGTGCGCGAACACGCGCTATTTTTTTTGCACCGCCCGCCGCGGCGCCCGAAAGGATCACTTCACCCGCGCGGAGAAACGCGAGCCCGGCCCACTGGCCGTCCCCGCCCCGCTCCGAGACTCGGTACTGCATGCGTCCTTCGTCCGAGAGCTCGCCTTCCAGGTCGAAACCGCGAACCCGATCCAGGAACTCCAGCCAGACTCCGTCGTCATCCTTCGCCCAGCGCAAGGTATAAGTCTTATTGCCGACGCTCACCTGCCCTTCGCCGGTGCTGGTGCTCGGAGGCTTTGCCCAACGGATCTCGTGGCTTCCGACTCGACCCTTGAGTTCGCTCATGGGCGCGTCCCTTCCTGGCGCGCCTTCCGGGCCCATTCGGACTCGGCCGCGGCACCCACCGAGGGACCCGCGACTTCGAGCTCCACAAGGGATTGAAACAACGACGCGGCGATCGCGGCCTCGATGCTGGGTTCGCCAGTAGCGAATTCCGTGAGCGCGGCGTTCCGCGGGATCAGGTCGGTGGTCGTGTTGCCCGAGATCACGTCCGGGGTACGCGACAGCCGCTGCAGAAACGGAAGATTCGTGCGAAGCGATCCCACCCGTGCGCCCGACGATTTTTTAGGCGGTTGCAGGCGCGTCTCATCGAGGGCGACCCGCATGCGGTCCACGGCCTCCGCGCGCGTGGGCGCCCAGACCGAGAGCTTGGCGATCATCGGATCGTAGTGCACACTCACCTCGCCCGGTTCGGTGAAGGAGGTGTCGACGCGGACGAAGGGCCCACTCGGAAAACGCACGAGTCCGATCGGCCCCGGAGCGGGTAGGAAGCTGTGCGGATCTTCAGCATAAAGCCTGACTTCAATCGCGCTGCCCTCGCGCTCCGGCGCCTGGGCCGGAAGCTTGAGCTCGCCAGCGGCTAGAAGCAATTGCCACGCCACGAGATCGACGCCCGTCACCCACTCTGTCACCGGATGCTCGACCTGCAGGCGAGTGTTCATCTCGAGAAAGTAAAAACTACCTTTACCGTCGACGATGAACTCAAGCGTGCCCGCGCTCGCGTAATTGACATGCTTCGCGATCTTGACGGCCGCCTCGAACATCTGGGCGCGCGTTGCGGGAAACTGGTTCAGGATGGGCGCAGGCGATTCCTCCCAGACCTTCTGGTGGCGCCGCTGGATCGAGCACTCCCGCTCGCCCAGATGGATCGCGCGGCCCTTGCCGTCGCCGAAAACCTGAATCTCCACGTGATGCGGCTCCAGAATGAACTTCTCCACGTACATGGATCCGTCGCCGAAGGCGCCTTGCGCCTCGCGCGTCGCGCCCTCGAATGCCGCCGCGAGCTCCGCGTCAGCGTCCACTCGGCGCATGCCCTTGCCCCCTCCGCCCGCCGCCGCTTTCAGCAGCACAGGGTACCCGATCTCGGCCGCGATCTTGCGAGCCTCATCGGAAGTCGCCACGGCACCCTTGGAACCGGGGACCCTCGGGATACCCAGCTCATCGACCGTCGCCCGCGCGCGAATCTTGTCGCCCATCCGCTTCATACTCTCCGCCGACGGTCCGACGAATACCAACCCAGCTTTCTCGCAGGCCTCGACGAAGTGCGGGCGCTCCGAGAGAAATCCGTAACCTGGATGAATGTAGCGCGCGCCCGTCGCACGAGCCGCCTCAAGCACGCGCTCGACGTTCAGATAGCTGTCCTTCGGCGCAGCCCCCCCTACCCAACGGGCCTGATCGCAGTAGCGCACGTGCTCGGCCATGCGGTCGACGTCCGAAAAAATCGCCACCGTGGGAAACCCCAGGGCGCGGCAAGAGCGCGCGACCCGGATCGCGATCTCCCCGCGGTTTGCGATCAAGACCGGCTCCCGGCGCGTCGAGCTCATAGCGGGATATTCCCGTGCTTGCGGGGCGGCACGCGCTCGCGCTTCCCGCTCAGGGTGTTCAGGCTGCTGATCAGCATTTGGCGGGTCTGCTCGGGCACGATGATCTCGTCGATGTATCCCAGCTCGGCCGCTTTATATGGATTCGCGAAGGTAACGCGGTAGAGTTCCACGAGGCGGGCGCGCTCTTCAGCAAGCTTGCCCTTCTTCTCGGCTTCTAGGATCTCCTTGCGATAGAGTATATTGATTGCGCCTTCCGGCCCCATCACCGCGATCTCGGCGGTGGGATAGGCGAAGTTGAAGTCCGCGCGGATATGCTTCGAGGCCATCACGTCGTATGCGCCGCCGTAAGCCTTGCGCGTGATCAGCGTCACTTTCGGCACGGTCGCTTCGGCGTAAGCGTAAAGCAGCTTCGCGCCGTGCTTGATGATGCCGCCATGCTCTTGGTTCGTGCCCGGCAGGAAACCCGGCACATCGACGAAAGTCACGAGCGGGATATTGAAGGCGTCACAGAAACGGACGAAGCGCGCGCCCTTGACGGAAGCGTTGATATCCAGGCAGCCGGCCAGATGCGCGGGCTGGTTGCCCACCACGCCGACAGTCTTGCCGCCCAGGCGCGCGAAGCCGACCACGATGTTTTGCGCGTAAGTCGCGTGCACTTCGAAATACTCGCCGTCATCGACGACGTCCGAGATCAGGGCACGCATGTCATAAGGTTTGTTCGCCGTATCGGGAAGGATCTTCACGATTTCCGCGCAGGAACGATCGATCGGATCCTTGATGCCCACCGCAGGCGCCCGGTCCAGATTGTTGGACGGCAGGAAGCCGAGAAGTTTGCGCACGGCCACCAGGCAAGCGCGCTCGTCGGGAAGTACGAAATGCGAGACCCCACTTTTCTCCGCATGGGTTTCCGCGCCGCCCAGGACCTCCTTGGTCACATCTTCGTGGGTCACGGTCTTGATGACATCGGGACCGGTGACGAACATATAGGAAGAGCCCTCGACCATAAAGACGAAGTCCGTGATTGCGGGGCTATAGACCGCGCCGCCCGCGCAGGGACCAAGAATCACAGAGATTTGCGGCACAACACCGCTTGCCTGCGTGTTTCGCCAGAATATCTCGGCGTAACCTCCCAAGCTCTCGACGCCTTCCTGGATACGCGCTCCGCCCGAGTCGTTCAGCCCGACGATCGGCGCTCCGCTTTTCAAGGCGAGATCCATAACCTTGCAGATCTTCGACGCATGCGCCCCGGAAAGGCTGCCCCCAAAGACCGTGAAGTCCTGCGAATAAATGTAGATCGTGCGGCCCTGGACCGTGCCGTAGCCTGTGACCACGCCGTCGCCCAGAAACTTCTGCTTCTCCATCCCGAAGTCCACCGAACGGTGGGTGACTAATTTGTCGAGCTCGACGAAGCTTCCCGGATCCAGGAGCAGGCCAATGCGCTCGCGCGCGGTCAGCTTCCCGGCTGCGTGCTGTTTGTCGACGCGCTCTTTGCCGCCGCCTTCTTCAGCCAGTCGCTCGCGTTCGGCCAGATCTCTCAGTCTTTCCAGATAGTTCATTCTCTCTCATGCATACACGCCTCTCAGTCGAGTGTCATGGGGGATGAGAGTCTAACGCGATGAATTAATCCAGATCGGCCCCGTCGAGCATGAGCTCATGCTGGTGGTCCCGCAGCCGTATTGTAGCCGCGCGGTATTCGCCTGAAATCCGCTGAGCCTCTGCCTCGCTCGCACCGGATTCCTCGATCAGCCGATCGATCACTCCGTCGCCCACAAGCAGCATGCTGACCCGGTAAAGGCGTTCCGAGATCTCCCGCGAGGCATTGCGGATCTTGCCGCTACGTCGGTTCCAGATCCACTTCTTCTTCTCTTTTTTAAGAGCGTCGAGCGC
>JAYVOO010000449.1:0-4378 GCA_043757905.1 Oligoflexia bacterium | reverse complement strand
TCGCACAGGGTGACAACCATCAAATCCTCATGGAAAAGGGAAAGTTCTATCTTCGGGAGAAGGGTAGTTTCATCTCGAGACCGCTGGACTTCGATGCCTCCGGGTACTCGGAATTCCGCCTCAGCTCCATGACTCCGGACGGAAAGCATTACGCGATCGTAGCCAAGAAGAACGGACATTCTGAACTGATTCGAGATGGAGTCGCAACGGTCTTGCCCATGCAACCCTCGACGCTTTCCATAATCGACTCCGAGGGCAAGACTGTAGTCGTGAGTGGACCCAGAAATGAGGGCGGTCCCTTCAACCCCTCCATCACGGTGGTGAACGACAAGGTGACTTCAATGCTTCGGTATGACGCGGATTATGTAGGTAACAGGAAGGACCTTGGATTGGCATATCCGAGCGTTTTCAGCTCGGCTGGGTCAGACACTATCCTGCATTCGGAGCTTTGGCGGGATGGAAAGCCTGTGATCGACCCGAAAACAAAGGGACCTTTGTTGGTGAGCCCGGATACTTTCACGACTTTCTATCGTCGGGTGGCCGACCTCAACGGCAAAGACTTCTTGTTTGTTCGGGATGAAGGTAAGGGAAAACCCGTTCGAGTGACGCTGAACGGCACCGAAGACGTTTTGACCGGATTGAGCTCCGTAAGTGTTGAAGCGTCCGATACCCCCGGCAAGGCACGAATCACGGGCGTGCGCCTGAATTCAAAGGAAACCGAGTATTGGACCTATCAGGATGGAAAGCTCGAATCCGCGCCTAAACCGGCCGTAGCATCCCCTTCCGAGGATGGCGACCTGGATCGCATGCGCGTTCACTCGGAAGATTCTGGTGGCTTCGCCTGGAAGGGCAGAGAACTTAAATTTGAGAACGGCAGAGAAGTTAACGCCGGAAAGTGGGTAGACGGGGATCTCAGGGGCCAGTACCTGGCCTTTTATCAGTGGGTATCGGAGAACGAAACCGCGATGAGTCGGTATCTGACCTCCCATGTCTTCCAAATGGATCGTGCGACCGGAGTCATTCGGCCGCTCACGATTCGAGACGCTTCAGGACGACCCATCGAGTTTGATCTCGTCCGAGAGCTTTCGGTCAGTGAGGACAAGAAGCACTTCGCGTTCTTCGGGCGCCAAGGAAACCAGATTTTTGTCGTGAAGGATGGCCAGGTAATGCCAGAAATTCCAACTCTACGCGGCAATCCGGTCGTTAACGGGGACCGCCACCGCGGCATCCTGGGATCGTTGTATCTCACCCATGATGGTGAGCACGTCGTGATCTCGAACGGCGGCGATAATTTCCCAACCACGGTTTATATCGACAATCATGCGATCCATTCCGGCGGATCCCCGCATTCCGGGGTGATTGAAAAGGATGGGAAGCAAGAGAAAGTGGGTGGCTGGATGACCCGTATGTACTCGCTCACGGGCAGGGATGAAATCGATGATCGGCTTTCAGGACTGAAGAAGAAAATCATCGAGAGCGATCCGGAAGCCTGGAAGAAAAGTGCGCAGCAGATCTTGGCGACGGCGCGTCCGAAAGACGATGACCTTCTTTACTTGGTTCAGAACACGAATTACCGGATGGCCAAGGACCTGCCGGGAGGAGCGGAGCTCGCGGCAGCACGTAAACGCGTCACGGAGAACATGCTTAGAATTCCAGGGTTGCCAATGAGCCGTGTGGACCGCATCGAAGCGGTCATGAGGGCCTTGGATTGGCGCCGGGACTATGGACCGGTTCAGGCCAAAGAACTTATTGAGCTCGTCAAGCAGCTTCAGCGCTATCAGTTGGCGGAGCCCGCTCTTGAGTTGATTGAAGACGACTTGAAGGCGAAGAATGGCCTCAGGGATATCTCCGTTCAAGAAAGGCACGTCGCCGGCCTGAGCGAGAAAATGAAGGGCGCGATCGCTGAAAGCCCTATCCTCGATCCGGCATTCTGGGTGAGTACGGGAAACCTCAAAGAGGATGTCCGCCTCTTGTTGCGTCGGTCGCTCGGGAAAGAGTCAACTCAGAACTGGTAGCAGGCGAGGCGGCATCCGGGCTCTTTGGCTCAGCGCCCGCTTTTTTTCTTCTTCCAGATGAGGAAGGCCACGATCGCCGCGCCGCCGATGATGATCTCGAACGGCAGCTCTTCGCTTTTCTTCTTCTTGGGCTGATCTGAGCCGCCCTCGATGGCCTGGCCCGGGAAGACGCTCGAGTCGGAAATGCCTGCGGGAATCTTGGTCTGGTCAAAGAGGTTCGAGTCCTTCGGGCCCGCGTTCAGGCCCTGACCGGGCTTGCGAAAGACCTTGAGCGTCTTGACCATGTTCTCGAAGTCGCGCTGGTAGGTGGCGTACCTGGCCTTGTTGATGGAATAGGTAACCAGAACCCCGATGTCGGCCTTCACGGTCGCTAGGTACCGCGTGTAGAAGCCTGGAATTTCGCTCTCGAGATGAAGCGAGTCGACCCAGGGCTGGCCATTCAGGTTCACGGTCTTCGCGTATTTGGCTTCGGATTTGATCTGCTTCTGGTCGACGCTATTGAAGATCTTTGGTGCCTTAAGATACTCGAGGTACTGGTCCAGGCTGTCCTGGTCGCCCTTGAGCTTGGCCGCGAGCACGATGATCGCGTCGCGCTTCTTTTCTTCATCGGAGCTCTGGCAAACCCATTCGGCGCCTTCTAGGTTGCAGGACCACTGCGGCGGCAGCTCGAACTCGGTGAACTGGTTGGCGAACTTCGCGGCCCAGGCGTCCTCGGGGCTGGCGATGATCGCCACCGCTCCGAGCATTCCCAATCCGATGATTCCAACGGCCCCGGTCCCAAGATTCAGCAGCTTCATGATTTTTCCCCTAAGAGCCATCGTCATTCGACGACCCGTTTCGCGATGAACTTTTCGTTGATCCAGCTTTCACGGAAGTACTCGGTCACTTCGAGCGCGGTCTCTTCCTCGGCGACGGCGGTGACTTTCCCGCGCGCGATGACATCTTTTACTTCGCCGTCCTCACGCACGGAGAAAAGGTCGAAGAATTGCCCGGTCTCGACGTGATCCTTGGCGCCTTTGTCGAGCTTGACCAGGTTGAGCCGGTCATTCACGCGGATGACTCGGGCCTCGAGATTGTAGGAGACGAAGCCCTTGTCCGGATGTTCGGAGCGCCGGAGCACAGCTGGGTGCTTGAGGTTGCCGTGCTCGTTCGCGCCGACGCCGTCGCGCGAAGCGGGCTCATCGTTCTCGGTGTCGACGCCCGGGAAGCGGGTCATAAAGCCTAGGGCGACGTCCGTGCCGGCGGGAGCGTTGGCGCCGCGGATCGCACTGTCCACTGAGACTGAGAACGTGGAATTAGGGCTCAGTTGCCAACCGATCTCGCCGCGCATCCGCGTGAGCGAGGGGTTGACCGCGTTGGAGATATGACTACCGCCCGTATTTTGCGAGTCGCCGCCCGTGAAATTCGAACCAAGGCCCCCTTGGCTGTCCGACTGCAAAGTTTGGAAGCCTGTCACGGCCGCGTTCACGACGATGCCTCGGACGCGGGGCCTGAGCCCGAACGCCAGCGAGTAAGGCAGCGCAGAGGAGAAACCTGCGTTTCGGATGGTGATCCCCGTACCCGCCGTGAGGGTAATTAGCGTCTCCTCGCCCGAAAGGACGGGAAGCGTGCCGAAAATTCCTGCCGTCACGTCGACGGATCCGTCGCCCAGGAAAGGCAGGGCCGCCGAGCGAGCGCTCGTGTTGCTGTAGGCGGGAAGGTCCGCCTGCAGCTGCAGATCAAGCGAAGAGGGAAGCTCGCGGTCGCGCGTCGACTTCTGATAAAGGCGAGCGTTCAACCCAAGCGTCTGATCGCCCAGACCGTACGACGAGCCGTTCAGCACCTGGCTCGACACGTCCACGCGCTGCCAGGTCAGGCGCGCGAAGCCGGTGATGCGGTCTGAGAAGCCATAGACCGCCGTCACGTCGGTCTGGATTCTGCCGTAACTCGTTAACTCGGGCGGGCTGTCAATCTTGCCCGAGTTGTCGAAATTCTGTTTCGTGGAATAGAAGTTCAGGTCCGCGGCGATGCTCAGCGAGCGGGTTTCCTCATGGAAGTCTTTCCATGACTCTAGATAGAAGTCCGCGCGCGCGACGCTGGACGCGCCGAATAACCCTGCTGCCAGAAGCGTGTAACGCGGCAGGTTGAACCGACCCGTCGCCCGACTGATCCCCATGCCCAAAATTTTGCCATACATCATCCGGGCTGCCTAGCACTTCCGGGGCCGACGCCAGCACTTCTGCGTACTTGCGCGTCCTTGTCACCTGGGAAAGCCGGGTGTACCTTTAGCCCACAATGACCATCTACGAAGAATCGCTCGAATACCACTCCAAGGGCCGCAAAGGGAAAATCGAAGTTGTCCCGAGCAAGCCGGTCTCGACCCA
>JAYVOO010000448.1:0-4406 GCA_043757905.1 Oligoflexia bacterium | reverse complement strand
GGTTCCGCGAAGCCATGAGAGCCGGGATCTCCATCTCCGTCCATGACATGCTCATGCCTCCTGAGAAGAAAGAGCTTCTCGACAAGGCTTATCAGCAGGTTCATGAAATCGAGAACCAGTACGTCGAAGGTCTCATCACGGACGGCGAACGCTACAACAAGGTCATCGACATCTGGGCTCAGACCTCTGAGCAGATCGCGACGGCCATGATGAAGCGTCTCTCGGTCCAGACCTTCAAGGCCCCACAGGGCTACAAGGGCAAGGATCAGGAGATTATCGGGCCAGCTTTCAACTCCATCTTCATGATGGCCGACTCCGGCGCTCGAGGCTCAAACGCTCAGATCCGTCAGCTTGCCGGGATGCGAGGCCTCATGGCCAAGCCATCCGGTGAAATCATCGAAACGCCGATCGTTGCGAACTTCCGGGAAGGCCTCTCGGTCCTCCAGTACTTCGTTTCGACCCATGGCGCTCGTAAGGGCCTCGCCGACACCGCTCTGAAGACTGCGAACTCGGGTTACCTGACCCGCCGTCTCGTCGACGTCTCTCAGGACGTGATCGTCACCGAACCCGATTGCGAGACGCTGGACGGCCTGTATGTCGGTGCTCTCATCGAAGGCGGCGAAGTCATCGAACGCATGGGCGACCGGATCTTGGGTCGCGTGACCCTCGAAGAAGTCGTCGACCCGGTCAACAGCGAAGTCCTGGTTCCCGCGAACTTCCTCATCGACGAAGACATGATGAAGAAGATCGACGAAGCCGGCATCGACCGCGTCCGTATCCGCTCGGTGCTGACCTGCCAGTCCAAGAAAGGCATCTGCGGCCTCTGCTACGGCCGAGATCTCTCTCGTGGGCGTATGGTCAACAACGGCGAAGCCGTCGGCGTCATCGCTGCCCAGTCCATCGGCGAACCCGGCACCCAGCTGACGATGCGTACCTTCCACATCGGTGGAACGGCATCCCGGCGCGCCGAGCAGTCGAGCCTCGAAGCCAAGACCAAGGGAACCGTGAAGTTCCTGAACGTGAACACTGTCCGAAACAAGGAAGGTCACCTCACGGCCATGAACCGAAACGGCGAAATCGCGATCTTGGACGCCAATGGGCGTGAGCGCGAGAAGTACCCGATCGTCTACGGCGCCAAGCTTGTCGTCAAAGAGGGCGATACCGTCGAAAAGGGTAAGCTCATGGCGGAGTGGGATCCTTACTCCACCCCGATCGTCTCGGAAGTCTCGGGTGTCATTCAGTTTGAAGACATCGAAGAAGGCCTGACGATGCAAGAGCAGTTCGACTCGGTCACCGGCCTCTCGCATAAGGTGATCGTGGAATCCAAGGCCAGCGACAAGCGGCCGAAGGTTCTGATCACCGACGGCAAGGGCAACGTTCATAAGATCGAAGGTCCAAGCAACCGTGTGGCTCGCTACATGCTGCCCATGGGCGCCAATCTCATCATCAGCGATGGCGACAACGTCAAAGCCGGTGACACGATTGCCAAGATCCATCGCGAAACGACGAAGACGAAGGACATCACCGGGGGTCTTCCTCGCGTGGCTGAACTCTTCGAAGCCCGCAAGCCTAAGGACTCCGCCGTCATCACCGAAATCGATGGCGTCGTGACCTTCGGTAAGGACACCAAGGGCAAGCGTAAGCTGATCGTGACTCCAGAAACGGGCGAGCCGAAGGAATACCTCATCGGCAAGGGCCGCCACTTGGCAGTCAACGAGGGCGACTACGTCAAGGCCGGCGAACCTTTGATGGACGGACCGATCAACCCGCACGACATTCTCCGCGTCCTGGGCGAAAAAGCACTCGCCAAGTACCTGGTCGACGAAGTGCAGGAAGTTTACCGGCTCCAGGGCGTCAAGATCAACGACAAGCACATCGAGACGATCGTGCGCCAGATGCTCCGCAAGGTGAAGGTCAAGGATGTTGGCGACACGACATTCCTGCCCGGCGAAACCACGGACAAGATGGCGTTCGAAGTCGAGAACCAGAGGATCATGCAAACGGGCGGCGCTCCGGCGACGGCTGAGCCGCTGCTCCTTGGGATCACGAAGGCTTCCCTCAGCACGGAGAGCTTCATCTCGGCTGCCTCGTTCCAGGAAACGACGAAAGTCCTCACCGAGGCCTCGATCGCTGGACGAGTGGATTACCTCCGCGGCTTGAAGGAAAACGTCATCATGGGTCGCTTGATCCCTGCCGGCACGGGTCTTGTGAAGTACAAGAACCTTCAGGCCGTAGTGATCACCGAAGAGGAGAACGCAGCCTCTCAGGGTCACGCTCAGGAGAGCCTCCAGGCTCCAATGGCTCGCTAATCAGTTCGAAAGCCCTCGCAGCCGACATTCGTAAGAGTGGGGGCTGCGGGGGCTTTTTTTTGGGGGAGATTAGCTCAGCGGTAGAGCAGCGCCTTTACACGGCGCTGGTCGTAGGTTCGATCCCTACATCTCCCACCATTCAACTGTTTAAGCGAACTCGAAGGATGACTTTGTTTATTCAGTGAAAACGAGGGGGTGCCAGCGGGAAAGTGGATCCCACTTTCGTGCTGAGCGCCAGAGCTTCCCCCTTTTTTATTGGGTCCACTCCCACGAAGTAAAGAAGCTCAAAGCCGTCCTAGGTTAAGATGATCTTGCGCCTGCCGGCATCCGTCGGATCGAATGAAGTCGCTCTGCACGGTTCCCACACTCGCATTCTCCCGCCTCCCAAACTACCTCGTCGCCATTCAGGTATCCAATCAGCTGCGACCCACCGTGCGGAGTGAACTCGCGCACGTCGCTCTCCGAGTACCTACCTACTCGGCTCACCACAACTTTTCCGTCAAAGCCCGTTTCCAGCAGTGTATCCCCACCCAGTAGGTGGTAGTGACCCGCGTGGTATTGACAGCCAGTTGCCAGGAATCCCAGCTCGGAACACCCGTAAAACGAAGTGGAGATACGAACTCCACTAGCCCTCGCTGACGCCCGAGCTTCGGATGAGACGGGGCCGCTGCTCATCCACCACTCTACGACGCCCGCACGCGCCCCTAGTTCCTGCAATGCCCGCTTCGCTCCGATCGAGTACTTGTACGAATTCTCGGAGTCGCCGACGATCAACGTGGTGCAACCCAGACTCTGATAAAGATCCACCAACTCGCGCGGATCCTTTGCAAAGTATCCAGCACCGATGGAAACGCCGCCGAGGTCCCGCACGACACCGTCGAATATCGAGCCGGCCAGGTGATTAAGCGTATAGCAATTCAGAGCAACGATGCGCTCAGGCAGCGGAAAAGACTCTCGAAGTGCCTTTGCGATTGTCTGGATCTTGAAGTCCCAATCGTCTTGCGTCCAGTAGGAGTACGTAGGCGCCCCAGTCGTCCCGCTCGTGGCGAAGCAATGACTTAATCGATTTTGAGAAACCTCCGGGACGAACGCACTGGCCGGGCTAGATCGCAAATGCTCTTTCGTGAGTCGGAACCCGGCTGGCCGCAACTCATTTGCCCAGAACGGGGTTGACTCTCGCGCGTACGCCCGCTGCAAGTCGAGGAGCTCTGGCTCAGATCGCGATATCAAGCGGCGTCTGTTCCCGGTCGGCCATCGTCAGACCCTTAAGTTCGTTCTTTTCATGCAGGTGCGACCAGAATCGATCAAAAGTCTCCTTGCCTTTCAGGTACCCTTGCACCAGCCCCGGGAGTGAGCCGGGTGTCGCCTCGACGAAGTCGCGGATCGCAGCCCGCGTTATGATGCGATGGTGGATGTCCTCCTCGCCTTCATGGATCTCCCAGAACTTCCACTTGATCGCGTGCCTTCGCTTTTGAATTTCCGGATTTATCCGCATGTTCTTCGCCATCAGTGAGAGATAGATTTGACAGAGACACTCTCCGGCCATTCCCCGAAGTCCAACGCCGAAAGGTACGGACTCGGTCAGAAGAAGCGTGCGTAGCTCCTGCATGAGTTCGTTCACGTAAGGCAGCTGGAGAGCGTCGTAGTCTTGACCGGCGGGCCAGAAGGCCAGAGAGTCAAGAAAGTCATCATAAACTTGAAGATGACAGCGCTCAGACTTTCCATCACCGAGCTCCTCTGCCAGGATCTGCGCCATCAGGCTCTTCAGCGGGCCAAAGGGTAGTCGAAAGACGAGATAACCCAAGTCGGTCGCGAAGTTGCTCGTGAAGAAGCGGTATTGCAGACAGATCTCTGCTAGCTTCTCGAACGGGAGAGTCGCCAGCCGGCCCATATTGAGGTCGTACTCGTACTCCGACGTCACCTTCAGGTGATCGGTGAACTTCCAGAAGTCGTCGATACTCTCCAAGTTGCCGGGTTGCATGAGGTCCCCTCCCAGGGTCAGTTGCTGGCAGCAGGATAATTAGCACCCCGTGTCGTCCGACGCCATTCCACGAGTTGGAAACAGCCATTTCCAAATTGGAAATATCAATCCATAGT
>JAYVOO010000447.1:0-4429 GCA_043757905.1 Oligoflexia bacterium | reverse complement strand
CCCAAAAAGCCACGTATTCACTCAACGACACGCGCCTGCGCGCCGTTCCTAAAGACGCCGACGACAGCCTGCCCAGCCTGAAGCCCGAAGACGGCCAGGTCCAGAACGTCACCCGCAGTCAGCCGATCCTCTTTGAATCGGAGCTCAACACCCAGCTCAAGATGTTCGACCAATTTTTCCAAGTCTGGACGGCGTACCAGTACGTCTCTAAGGGTGAGAACACGTACAGCGGCCCGGGCAACAACTTGGACTACTCCGCAATGTCCAAGGACTCCTCGATCCAGTCGGGCCGGCTCGAGCTCGGCCTCGGCATCAGCACGATCAACATGTACCGCAAGAAGCGCATGCCGATCCCGATGGAAGTGCAGGGCCTCTACAATACTGGCCTGACCGGAACGAACACCCCGCTCGCGAGCTACTCGCGAGTCGACCTGATCATGTACTTCTGAGGCGATGACCACTATGAAGAAAAATTTCCTGAATATACTTAGTCTAGCTCTTGTTCCCGCCCTGGTCTTCCAGTTCTCCGCCTGTTCGCGCGAACGCGCTCAGCTCGCGGGGCGCTCCTTTATCCCCGATAAAACGGGAGCAGCCGCGCTCCCGGGCGAGAACGGAGCAGGTGGCGAAAACGCTGAGGGCTCCACGCTTCGCAGCGCGCTCCTCGCGCCCCAGGACGGCGAGGCCCCAAGCGCTTGCGCCGCCATCGAGGCGCTCAAGAGCTCCCAGCTGACCAACGGCTACCGCTTCTCATTCCTCGACGAAATCCGCGTCGATGCGGCCACAATGAAGCATTTCGGCAAGATCAACTTCGCGGACTCCCCCTTCACGCAAGTGATGCTAGGCGAGAAATTCAAGTTTCCGACAGGCGACGAGTTCTACGCGCAGGCTAAAGCCAAGCACGACGCCGGAGAGATCGACTTCCTGAAATGGGCGGCCTTGAACGCCGCGGTTCTCGTGCCCTCGCTTTATCTCAAGCTGCAGGTCCAGGCGACCAATGAAGTGCTCGAGAAAAAGTTTCCCGGCATCTACGGCGAACCGGCTGAGTTCACCGAAGAGTCGCTCCATTACCAGTTGCTGGAGAAGACTGGCGCGATGGGGCTTGAGACCGGCCTCTCCGAAGTGCTGACCGCTAAGCTTCCCCTCTTCAATTCGCAAGGCTGGGGCGGAGTTGCCGCTGACCTGCGGACATCCCTGCAGGCGGCGATTGCATCGGTCGCCCGCAAGGGAGACACGCGCGAAGACAAGATGGAGCGGCTCTGCGGATTCGTGCTCTGGCAGCGTGCTTTTGCGCAGATGCTCGCGTTCAAAGGGCATATTAGCCCAGCCTTGAACGCCGGCCATCTGCCTAAGCTGACGGATCACGCCACCGAGTTCCCGAAGTTCGAGGACCAAGGCGCGCTTTATGACGACGCCCACACCCAGGCCATCGTGCTGAATCCCGCCGACATCCAGAACTACAACCCCTCTGCTCGCGCGCTATCCGTCCGCGCGACTCTCCCTAACGGCCTGCCCGTCACGCAGACTGGCGGGCTCGCTGCTCAGCTCGACCTGCTCGAGTCGGCCGTGTACATGCTCGACGCCACACATCCCGGCTCAGCGTGGTTTGCGGATCGGGCATCCTATCCACTGGGCAACATCCTGGACCCGAGGAGCCCGGCGATCCTGCCGCCGGACGCGCACCTGCTGGCGCTGGGCATGGTGAAGCTGAGCTTCAAAAATATGAGCGCGCTCTACATCAAGCAAGTCACTGCCGCCGGCACTGTCGCGGGCGAGGGCGAAGCGCCAGCGGGCATCGCACTCGTCAGCCCACGCGATATGGAACAGAGTCAAACGACCCTCCGCTTGACGGATGTCGCGCGCTTCACGCGAGTCGTGGTTGATCTCGAGCGCCTGCTCGATCAGGTCGCAGGCGACGTCAAGACCGGCACGAGCTGGTACCTCACGGATCCTTCGATGCCTTATGCCGATCAGAAGATCCGCGCCCAGCTCCTGGGCGAGAGCGCGGTCGGCGGGAAAGAAGCCTTCGAGAAGCTTCTTCTGCCCGAGGAGCGCCAATCGATCCTGAAGGACGGGCTCTTTCGCCTCCACGCCCCACTTGCGCTGCTTCTCGGCCAGATGTCTCACGGCCCGGGAGGCTGCGCCTCGGAAGTGCTCTGGAACCTACGCGACGGCTCACGCAGGCCCACGGCCAAGTGCACCGACGCCCAGCACGTCGAAGCGCGCGATGCGATTCGACTGCTCGGGATTCTCGCCCACTCACCCGTGCTCGCGAACTCTCTATGAGAATTCCTAGATTGTGAGCGTCTTCTGGATCGTCTCCAGTAGGCTGTCGATATTGAACGGCTTGCGCACAATCGCGCGAATATCCTTGGAAGTGACTTGATCATTGCCGGCGGTCAGCACTAGCACCGGGAGTGCCGAGATGCCGGTGTCGCGCCCCTTCTCCACGAGAAATTGCCTGCCATCCATGACGGGCATCATGAGATCAAGTAGGATCAGCTCGAGCGACGGATCCCCTCGCGCGGCTTTCAAACCCTCGAGCCCGTCGCGCGCAGTGCTGACAGCGTAGCCTTCGCTCTCCAAGAGCTGTTGGAGGCTGTGGCGGATGTTCTCTTCATCCTCGATGATTAGGATCTTCCGGGAAAGCCCCATCCCTAGATTGTGAACAACCGACTGGTTTGTTTCAACTCTCAAATTTGAGCTCACTCGGCCGCTTGCTAATGCAACACGTTATAGCTAAGGTGGGCCAAATTTATGTACCGAGAAACTACCCAAGGAATCCAGATCGACGTCGAGCCGCAATATGTGGAAGCCGAGTCCAAGCCCGAACAGGGCCTGTACTACTTTTCCTACCATGTCCGGATCAAGAATCTGGGCGAGGCCCCAGCCCGGCTATTGAACCGCCACTGGATCATCACGGACGGCAAGGGCGAGGTCCACGAGGTCGCAGGCCCGGGAGTCATCGGCGAGCAGCCGACCCTCGAGCCGGGAGAAAGCTTCGAATACTCGAGCTACTGCCCACTTCCAACGGCAACCGGCAATATGCGTGGCCATTACGAGATGTCCGATCAGAGCGGCACGCTCTATCGCGTGAAAATCCCGCTCTTCTTCCTCTGGGGCGTCACGCTCCACTGAGCGCAAAAGACTTGGCTCAGGCGGAAAAACCTGGTTTATTAGGGCGCAACAATCTCAAGAGGTATTCGCATGATCAAGAACGGTTCCGTGGTGGATTTGGCTTATACGCTCACAAACACGGCTGGTGAGGTCCTGGATCGCGCCGACGCAAGCGACCCCCTGACTTTCCTGCAGGGCACGCAGCAGATTATCCCCGGGCTCGAGAACGCGCTCGAAGGTCTCGACAAGGGTGCCAAGAAGAAGGTCACCATCCCACCCGCGGAAGCTTACGGCGATCTCGACCCCGCGCTCAAGATGACGCTGAAGCGCTCTCAGTTCCCGGGCGACGCCGAGATGGAAGAAGGCATGCAGTTCCAGACCCACGGCGCCAATGGACAGGAGATGGTCTTCACCGTCGAATCGATCCAAGGCGACGACGTCACCGTGGACGGCAATCACCCACTGGCCGGCCAGACGCTTCATTTCGACGTCGAAGTGCTCAGCGTGCGCGACGCGACCGAAGAAGAAAAGGCTCACGGCCACGCTCACGGTCCCGACGGCCACCACCATTAGGTGTCCGCCACCTTTTGGTAGAGGGGCTGCGTTATCCGCCGGCGCGGACACCAATCGCTTACACTGCATTTATTTAGACCAAGAGACTACCGTTTCGACAAGCTCTGAATAACGCGGCCCCTCTACCAAAAGGTGGCGGACACCTAGTGGCGGTCGGCGGCGCGTTTGACGATGACGTCGACGAGCGTACCCACGGTCACAGCGGTCGTCAGGCTTTCCTGGCTGAACTTCACATCGTAGATGTCCTCGAGCTCCATGATCATCTCGGCGAGCATCATCGACTCCTGGATGATGTCAGACAGGAAGAGCTTGTCCTCAAAACGATTGACTGGCTGATTGAGGAGCTCGGACATCTTTCTCTTGATCTCGTCGCGGCTGGGCTGATGGGTCATCATCTTCATCATCTCTCCATAGATAAATCAGGTAATTGGGCGTTCAGGTAGAAAGGGTCTCGAAGCGCAGGTTTTCGGCGCCGCTCTTCAGGAGCGTCCTCACCTCATGGCGTTTGATCTTGCGGGTGGTAGTCTTGGGCAGCTCGCCGCCGTAGATGACAAGCCGGGAGGGGCGCTTGTAGCTCGCCATCGCCTGCGAGAGCCTGCGGATTTCCTCCTGCAAGCGCTCAGAGATCGCGGTTTCCTGCGCGGCCTGCGCGCCACCCAGGAGCTGGATCTCGGCCCGGAGCTCATCGGAAGGAACCGCGATCACGCAGATCTCCTCGACGCCTTTCTTGAGACCATGTTCG
>JAYVOO010000446.1:0-16808 GCA_043757905.1 Oligoflexia bacterium | reverse complement strand
CTTTGGCTTTGCCTTTTACTTTGATCGGCTTGGCGGTGGGAACTGCTTCGACTGTCGCCATATTAGCCTCGTAAACTTTCGTATTTGACGTACCAGTTGTAAATCGACGTGGCCGTGAAGCCCTTCCAGAAAAGCGTCTTTTTAAAGCGCGCCACGACCTTCTCGCGGTACAGGGCAATCAAGACGCGCGAGCCCAGGAACACGAATGGCGCCAGGATCAGCGCGACGAGGCCAGAGCCCATGACGATGGAGTTATTGAATCTCGTCATCGGGATAATCGGCAGATTATAGAGCGTTGTGAAGACCGAATGGAATGCATCGGCTTCGAGCACGCCGGAGCCGACTTGGTCAAAGACCGGGTCGAGCGCGAACGCGAAGAGCTTGAAGAAGACAGCGGCGATCGTTGCTGCGCCGATCTGGATCCGGAAAAAGAAGAGCACGAAGATCACCGCGAGCGTCTGGAGCGAGAAGGCGGGCGTGAAACCCAGGAACATTCCGCAGACGACGCCCGCGGCGATCTGGTTCGTGCCATTCTCGGAATTCAGGAGCTTGAGGAAATTGAAGAGCTGTTTCAAAAGAAGCGTCATGGTAATCGTCAGTAACATAAGAGGTCCGGATGCTGAAACTCCCAAAAGACATTACCGCGGGTCCCGAGCATGACGCCATCGAGGCGCTTCTTACGGAAGGAACGCGACCGCTCTGGGAGGGCGGTACGCATGCCGTCCCCACGCTTCCGCTCAGCATCGCGCTCTCCAGCGAACTGAGGCATGCGCTCGGCGCGGGCCTAGCGACCCAGGGACTCGAGCAGATCGGAAAAGAGCTCGCCAACGAGCAGAAGGGCCTGGATGCGCTGGCCGCGAAAACCCCGGGGGCCACACAGGCCGCTCGCATCTCGCGACTGCTCTTCATCGCGGGAGACGGGAGCGAAAGATTCTACCGCGAATGCGAGAGCCTGCTCACCCGTTACTCCCAGCGGCTTCTGGCCGTGAAGCTCGACGTCACCGGGGAAGCGCTGGGCCAGGCGCTCTCGCACGTTCCCAAGCTCATGAAGGCCGTCCTGGTTTCCGACAAGAAAGCGGCCGCACGCGTCCTGAACTCCCTTTTGAAAGGCTAAAAGATGAAACTCGATTCCAACACGGTCCTGGTCACCGGGGGCGCATCGGGCATCGGGCTCGCGATCGCCGAGCGGTTTCTCAAGGCGGGCAGCCGAGTGATCGTTTGCGGCCGGCGCGAGGACAAGCTTCGTGAGGCCAAGTCCAAGAATCCCAAGCTCGAAACCCGCATCTGCGACGTTGCGAAAGAGTCCGAGCGCGCTTCGCTCGTGAAGTGGATCACTCGCGAGTTTCCCGAGTTCAACGTTCTCGTTAATAACGCCGGTATCCAGCGGCGGGTAGACTTGCTTGCGCCGGCGGAAGCCTGGGAAACGACCCGTCAGGAGCTCGTCGTCAATCTCGAGGCCCCGATCCACCTCACCCAGCTTATCCTGCCTTATCTTCTCAAGCAGCAGCACCCGGCGATCATAAACATCACGTCCGGGCTCTCGTTTTCGCTGCTCGCGAACGTGCCAGTTTATAGTGCGACGAAGGCCGCCTTTCATTCCTTCACTCTTTCGCTCCGCCACCAACTTTCGAAAACGCCGATCGAAGTCCTCGAGATCGCGCCCCCTGCCGTCGACACGGACCTCGGAGGACCAGGCCTTCATACATTCGGCGTCAACCTGGACGAGTTTGCCGACTCCGTCATGGGGCGCGTCGCTGAGGGAGAGCAAGAAGTCGGATTCGGCTTCTCCGAGAAAGCGCGCCTCGGTTCACGCGCGGAGCTGGATGAGATTTTCAAGCGCCTGAATCCTCCTCTCTGAGCGATCCTCGAGGATGACCCGCGCCCCCTTATTCTGAGATTGCATTTCGGGCGCAAGCGCGGTCTGATCGGCCTCAAGAAAGGCTGGTCCCCATGAAAATTCTCTTCACTCTACTCTTGAGCTTCGCGGCGGCAAACGCCCAGGCCACGACTCTCTACTGCCATGGCTCAGTCCACTCTTTCGGCGATTACGTCACTGGCACTTGCTCAAACGGCCATTGCTCGGCCTATGTATCGAGTTCGAGCGAAAATGCGTCCGGGTCCTGCGACTCCGGAGTTTCCTTTAACGCCCATTCTTATAATTCTGGAAACTACATCTCGGGCAACTGCTCGAATGGCGACCTGAGCGTTTATCTCCAAGGGAGCTACGACTCTTGGTCGGGCAACTGCTCGAATGGCGGCTTCTTCCATGGCAATTCGTCGGGCTCAAGCCAGTACGTGTCGACCTCCTGCAAGGAAGACGGCTCGTTCACGCTTTATATCCCGAGCGGCTACTCATCGATCTCTGGCACCTGCCAGTAAAACGACGAAGCGGCAATCACTCGATCTTCAGGCACTCGATCACGAAAATGACATCCGCGTTGGGCGGAACCTTGTTCTGCCCCTTGCTGCCGTAAGCCTGATCTGCCGGCACGGTGACCCTGCGCTTCTCCCCTTCTCGCATTCCTACGAGAGCCGTATCCCAGCCGATGATTACAGCGCCCTTACCAAGCTTGAAGGTCAACGTGCGCCCTCGGTCATAGGATGAATCGATCTTCTCACCGCTCTTTAGGAAAGCGTCGTAGTGGACGGTGAGCAGGTCCAAGTTCTTAGCCGCGGGCCCGTCGCCTTCGCGAAGGATGTCGGAGTTGAGGCCGGATTTCCTCTTGATCACTCGCACGGGCACTTCCAGCGCAGGGGGCGCCGCGGGTTTCAGGGGCTGGGAGGTCGCGATACGGATCTGCCTCCAGATGATCCAGCTGAGGAGAATCGCGGCTATGCTCCAGGCGAGAAAGACCAGAACGGTGCTTGATTCGGAATCCATCACTCATTCAGTCTAACCAGAAAACTTGCGGCGTCCAGAAACCCGTGCTAACCGTTTTATTGTCCAATAAACCCTTGGCGGGGTGAGAGAGAGATAGTCCATGTTCGTACGTCATGTTTCAAAGGCGGCCTTGAGCCTGGCCTTGTGCGCGACCTTGTTTTCCTGCAGCGCGAGCGTCAATGGTGGCGACCCCTTCAACTTCCCTGTTCCAAAGCAGGTCACTCCTGAGAATGGACAGCTGAAGATCTCGAAGGATGGCACCGCTCCCGGCCTGGAAGACTTCAACGAAATCCAGAGCGAAGCCGGCTTTACGACGGATATCAGCCATGACTTCGCGTTCAAAGTGACGGAAGAAACGATCCTTCAGCCGCAAACTTCGGGTATCGCGACGGAAACGTCGGCCGCTTGCGATAAGTTCGACGGCGAAGTGAAGTTCACGATCACCGACAAGGCGGGCGGAGCACCTGTCGTGATTGCGGCCACAAACGGGGGCTACGGCACATTCACGGCGGCGGCCGGTAAGGACTACGTGCTCAACGTGTCCATCGCCAATGCATCGGGCTGCCGCGTCTGGGGCCTGAGCTTCCTGATGAAGAAAGTCATTCACTGATCGATCTTTGATCCGCAGCGTTCGGGCCGCCTTGGGACTTTCCAAGCGCGGCCCGTCCGCGTATTCTCCCCCCAATGCAGGTCACACTTCTCCATTCCTCGGATTATCAACGCACGCCCTGGAAGAACGGCCTGGGCTTCACCGACCAGATCGCGATCGAGCCCAAAGACGCCGATCTCCGGCGCGGGGACTTTCTCTGGCGCCTCTCGAGCGCGCGGATCGAGCGCGCGGCGCCCTTCTCCCTCTTTCCGAACCACGACCGCGTGCTGGTCGTCTTGGAAGGCTCGGGTGTCACCCTCACCCACACTTATGATGAAGGCGCGGAACCCGAGCTCGTCGAGTTGCCACCGCTTCAGCCGTATGAGTTTCCGGGCGACGTGCCCACTCGCTGCGACCTGAAGAGCGGCCCGATCCAAGATCTCAGCGTCTTCTTCGCCAAGGGCCGCGCCGCGGTCCAGGCGGAACTTGCTGCAATCGAAGCCGGTGGCGTTTTCAGCTGGGAGCCGCAGGGCGCGATTCATTTCGTATTTGTTCAGCAAGGAGAAATCACCCTGCAAGGCAAACGCGCGGCGGCCGGGGAAACCTTGAAGCTTGACCTGGGCCGTGAGCCGCTCGAAGCCTCCCTCGAGCTTCAGGCGGGCGCCGAAGGCGCGCAAGCCATCCTGATCCAAATCGAACAGTGAGCTCCCCGCTACTCGTCGCTCTGGGCATCTCGTTCGCGCTCTCGCTCCTTCCCTGGGGCAAGTATCTGCTTTATCCCTTTCGCCTCTTTACCACCTGGGCCCACGAATGCTCTCATGCGCTGGTCGCCATCCTCTGCGGCGGCACCGTGACCAAGATTACGCTTGCCCCGGACACGAGCGGAATCACCTACTACCAGCTTCCGGCGGGACGCATCCGCAAGGCATGGGTCGCGAGCGCGGGTTATCTGGGATCCTGCGCGCTGGGCTGCCTGATCTTTCATGTGGCCCATGCGTATCCGGCCCGCCTCGATCAGCTGCTCTTCGGGCTGGGCTGCCTGATGCTATTCTCGGTCCTGGGCTGGATGCGTGGAAGCTTTGGGATCTTTGCGACCCTGGGCCTGGCCGCGCTGCTGCTGGGGGCAAGCATGACCCGGGCCGGGCCCGGGTGGGCGGCTTTCCGGCATTTCTTCGTGCCGTGGCTCGCGGTGCAGACCGCGCTCAATTCGCTCTTCGATCTTCGTGTGCTTTTCGGGCTGAATTCGCGCACCCGGTCCGATGCCCAGCTGATGAGCAAGATATTTTGGCTGCCCTCGGCCTTCTGGGCTTGCGCGTGGATTGGGCTAAGCATCGGGATGATGAGCCTGACACTGAAAATCGACGGCTTGATTTAGAGCGGCGCTTGATCATCTCGGGCGGCGGCTGCGATCTTGAATCCTGAACCCAGGAGTTCTATTTTCATTTCAATTCTCATTGTAGATCTCCTAGTCTAGCGGGACTATCAAGGGAAGGTCTTCAGCCACTCGGGGTGGGAAGCTACAAGCCCGAGCGCGCGCTTGAGCAGGGTTTTCCCCGGCTCCTTCTTATGCCAGGACGAAAGCCCGCTCGGATGCGGCAGGCAGATGAGATCGGCCTGCGCGCCTAGATATTGCGCTTCGAGCCTTCGCCCCACGACATCCGTCAGGAGCGCGCCCGCACCGAAGCGCTCGGGACCCAGAACCTGGCTGATTGCAAGTTTTCCTACCGCAATCAAAAGCCGGGGCTCGAGCACTGAGAGCTCGGCCCGGAGATGGCTCGAGCAGTTGAGGATCTCCGAGGGATCGGGGACGCGGTCAGCTCCCCCTTTCGCCTTGCCTGGAAAACATCGCGCGACCGCCGCCATATAAACGTGGGCGCGAAAGCGTTCTTCGTCTACGCCCGAAGCTTCCTGAATCCAGCGAAAGAGGGTCTTCCCCGCAGTATACGCAAAGGGCCGCCCCAGACGCCCTTCATGCGGACCGGGTGCTTGTCCGAGCAGAAAGATCGAAGACAGAATCGCGGGCCCATGAACGGGGGGGCCCACCATGCGGGGGCAGAGCCTGCACGCGGCGATCTGGCGCTGGATCTCCTCGATCCGGGTCACTTGACCGGAGTTGTGACCGGAGCGTCGACTAGCTCGAGGTACTGAGTAGAGATCAAGTTGCCCGCCCACTCGGAGGGTGTGATGATCATGGCCCAGTTCCCGTCCTTGCGCCTGACTTCCAGTGGTGGGGTGTCTTTCTTCAGGCGAGTGACGATCTCGCGCTTACCCGCGGCGTCCTCTTTCCGCAGATTCACGTCCGAGCCAGTGACGCGAACCTTCAGCCTGAGCGAGTCCGCTTCGGGCGACGCTTGGTAGGTCGGGTCACGCACGAGCACGCTCACGACCTGCTTGTGCATGAAGCGATCAGGGAACGCGCCTTCCACGATCTCCAGCCACTCGGAGTCGATCCAACGCACGCGAAGCTTCGTACCGACCTTGAGCTTGGCTACTGCGCGGGCATCCAGATTCGGCTCCGAATGCACACGCGCGCTCTCGGTAGTGACGATCGCCGGCCAGTCCCAAAGTATCTCCGGAGCCGCCCAGGCGCCCGTCTCCGGCAGGAGTAATGCGAGGAGGCTCGAAAAACACAGGCAATAGGCATTCATGTGGATGATCTTAACCTAAAACTCTATGATATAAAGGCATCATGAAGCCCGCCCCATCCGACTACCGCGCTTGGCTGAAGCAGCACCTGGACGAAGCCAAGGTCCATTACGAGGAAGTGAGCCGGTTAGACGACCAGGAATCCGCGATCGGTGGAACGAGCGAGCATTACGAGAAGGCGCACCAGATGTTCGGGTATATCGCGGCGCTGGAGAAGTGCCTGCGCGAGTTCGACGGCCCTGTGCCGGCGACGCGCCTCACGCGCGCCAAAAAGAAGCCTTAGGGCTCGTTAGTCGATCGGGTAGTCGAGAAACGCGGATTCCCAGGCGATCGCGGACGGCGCGACCACGCGCGCCCTCAGGCAGATCGAGCGATTGGGTCATTGGAGCCAGCACGATGCGATTTTTTGAGGGCGATCGGCCCAAGCTGGACCGGACTGAAGAGAAGATTCTGATTCATAAGCCTATCTGAGTACGCGCGCGTACATTTCGAGGATCTGAAGCCGGATGCCAGACCGCACTTCACCCGCCGCGTGAATGGAGTCGAGCTGCTTTTCCATGCGCGCCTCGAACTTCGCGCGCTCCGCCGCCGTATACGAAAACCTATCTGACTGTTCAGCCGCCCGTTCCCTGCCATCCAGCAAATCACGTGCTATCCAAGCCGTGGGAAAGCGGCGGTAAAGCTCGCTGATCCGCTGATCAAGACGTGAGGCCACTAACTGTAGCTGTTCCTTGCGGGAACCCAGTGCCCGAGCGGCCGCGATGGCCTCTGAGACCTCTTCTCCGATCTCGATATGGATCCGGCCTTTGTAGCCGCGAATCCCAAGCGCCATACTCCTCACATCCTCGCCCGGCTCCTTCTGGTAAGAACCTTGCGCCTGGGTGAGATAAAGCTCGCGCGCCTTCAGCGCGTCACAGGGATCGTACTCGTAGGAGACGGCAACCGGCGTAAGATGGAGCCGGTCGAGCGCGTCCAGGATTGCCCCGTCGGAGGCGAGAGCGAGCATCTTGAGCACGCCCGGATGGGTCTCGTCGCTGCCATCCTTTGCGCGACCTTCGCGCTGAGCGATCCAGACGGAGGCCCCCTCGCTACCGCAATCCGTGACCGCGTTGGTGACCAGCCAAGAGAGTGCGTGCGACCAGCGCAAGAGCTCCCGCGGTGGCAGGCCGCGCTTGACGGTCACTCCGCGGTTCATCTTGACCAGATCCACGACGAACGGGTTCACGAGCAGGTTGTCGCCCAAGCAAATAAAGGGTGATTCCCAGCCCTTGCGATGGAGACCGAAAGTAAATAGCGCCGCGTCGCAGACAATGTCGCGATGATTGGAGACGAAGACTGCGCGCCTTTCCGGGCCGATCCGCTCGAAGCCCGAGATCGAGAACCCGTCGGAGGACTGCGCGAGAATCGAATCAATTGCGGGCGCGATGAAGTGCTCCTGAAAATCATGCCAGCCGCGGACTCCCGCTCCCAATGCTCCCAGCTGTTCGGCGCTCCGGGATGGGAAGCAAGTCTGTCGCACCAGCTCCATCATCGGGCTCTCCGTCAGGCGAACCATCGCTTCCACCACTTCGGGTTCTGAATACGGGCGAAGTCTTTGGGCGTCTAGTGCGGAATTCTCGATCATACTGGCAACTCCACCGTGAAGGTGGAACCCTTGCCCGGTTCGCTCTCCGCATGAATCGTTCCCGAATGGGCTTCGACGATCTGCCGGCTGATGTACAGACCGAGACCGAGCCCACTGATGGCGTTCGCAGAAACGGCGCGCTCAAAGCGGCCGAAGATGCGGTCCAGATTCTCCGCTGCGATCCCCATCCCGCGATCGCGTACTCGAATACGGGCGCGCTTCCCGTCCGAATTCACTGAAAGTTCCAACGGCTTCGCCGCCGCGTACTTGATTGCATTGGTGAGCAGGTTCGTGACGACCTGCTCGATCCGGAAACGATCCCAGTTGCCCCGCACCGCCGGCCCCGCTTCAAAACGGACTTCGCAACCTTCGCTCTTCAGCTGCAGCTCGAAATGCTCCAACACATCGAGAATGAGCGCACGCAACTCCACGGGCTCGGGATTCAGGTTCAACCGGCCGCTGGCGATGCGAGAGATATCGAGCATGTCGTCGACCAGCCCGACCAGGCGATCCACTTGCCGATTGCTCGATTCCAGCAGCTTCGAGATCGAGCCTTCGTCCCGAAGCACGTGGTCTCCACGATTGAAGCGCCTCAGTTGCATCTGGAACTGGAGCTTAAGCGACGTGAGCGGCGTCTTCAGCTCATGGCTCGCGATCGAAAGAAACTCGTCGCGGGCGCGCACGGCTTCCTCCAGGCGCTTGCGTTCGGCATCAACCTGCGCGTAGAGCCTCGCGTTTTCGACCGCGAGTCCCGCGCGCCTCGCGAGATCCTCGGCCACTTGAAGGTCTCTCAGGTTGTAAAGCTTCCCGGACTCAGCCGAAATCAGGGTGATCGTACCTAGCGTCCGACCCCTCACCGTGATGGGAACTACCATCGCAGAGCGGATGCCGAGCGCCTGGATCATCTCCCAATGCCGCTCGTCCTTCGCGGACGCCCGCAAGAGGTCATTAGGAACTTCGTGGTAGAGCTCGGACTTTCCGGAACGCATCACCGCGGGCGCGCCGGTGGTCGCGTTCCAATCCGTGGGATAAAGCTTCTGAAGCTCGCCCGCAAGCACAACTCGGGCCGGGTCCCAATGCGCGACCGCAACCGAGCGCGGGGCGCCCCCCTCATCGAGGAGATCCACCGCACACCAGTCCGCCTGATGCGGAACGACGAGCGATGCCAACTGCGAGAGGGTGGTTTCGTAGTCTAGCGAAGAAGCGAGAACGGAGCTGGCCTCGGCAAGGAAGCGCGAGTGCTCCTCGCTTGCGCGAAGCGATTCATGCGCGCGTCGCTGTTCGGTGACGTCGCGAAAAACACTGACGGCGAGCTTCGGGTGGTCCTGCTCATCGAGGATCGGGCGAGAGGTGACGATCGACCAGCGCTCCTCTCCAGAACCGTTCTGCCGCGTACGCATGACTGTTTCACAGTTCTTTAGCTCGCCCGAGAGCACACGGCGCGCGGGAAGTTGATCCACGGGAAATGGGTTTCCCGCCTCGTCGAAGAGCTCAAACCTGCCGATCGTCTGCGCGAGCGGCGCAACCATCAACTCGGCCGCATTTGGGAAGCCGCAGAGCACTGCGCCGCGATCGTTGGCATAGACACAATTGAACTTTCGATCCTGGACGAGAATCCCGTCGGCGACGCTCTGGAAGATGACCTCCAGCTGGTCGCGCGAATGCTTGAGTTCGCCCTCAACTCGCTTCAGCTCCGTGATGTCGTGGCCCAGGATCACGAAACCGGGGACAATGCTCTCGACATCCCCACTGGGAACGAAGGTGCTCTGGAATATTTTTAGCTCGCCGGCAGGTGTGGTCACCTGGTTTTCGTAGCGCGCAGTCGAGCCACCGAGCGCTTTCTCAACCGAAGGTTGCGCCCTCGCGTAAGCCTCCTCGCCCAGGATCTCGCGCATCGTGCGGCCCACGATCTCGCCGGCCGGCCGGCCGAACCAATCCTCGTAGGTCTGATTGACGAAGAGGTAACGCTCGTTCTGATCCACTTGCGAGATCAAGGAGGGAATGACCCCGGTGATCTGCTTGAGCTGGCGCTCACTCGCGCGGAGACGCTCGGCCGCTCGATGGGATTCGCTGATATCGCGAACGAAGGAGTAGAATTGGCAACTTCCCTCAACCGGCACCGGGATGACGGTCAGCTCGATCGGGAAGCGCGTGCCGTCTTTGCGGCAGGCCTCGAGCTCGATCCTGCGATTGAGGATCGGGCCGTTCCCGGACTTCATATAATGCTGCATCCCGCGAGCGTGCGCTTCGCGCAGCTCCGGTGGGATGATCAGATCCGCCATCTTCTTCCCTAAAGCTTCGGCGCGGGTCATGCCGAATATCCGTTCAGCCTGATGATTCCAATCCAAGACATGGTCGTTCGCATCGATGCCGACCACCGCATCGAGCGCGTTCTCGAGCAGAATCTTCTGCCAGAGCACGGGCTGCGCGTCGTAATTGAATTTTTCGGGTCCGGTCATCCAGTCCGTTCTACCACTCGGTCGGGAAATAATCCTTTAGGAAATTGCCCCAGGAATGCTGGCCGGTGAGCAGTCCCGCGAAGAATGGATCGCAGACCCGGGCCGCTCCGTCGACGATGTCGAGCGGCGGCTGGAAGTCATGCTCCTCCTGTTTGCGAGCCGAGATCTGCGCGGGATCCTCGTCGGTCACCCACCCCGTGTCCACCGCGTTCATGAAGATGCCATGCTCCGCATAGTCTCGAGCGGAAGTGAGCGTCAGCATATTGAGCGCGGCCTTGGCCATGTTTGTGTGCGGGTGCTTGTCGGTCTTCGTGTGGCGGGCGAACTTACCCTCCATCGCAGAGACGTTCACTACATGCTTCTGTCCGGTGGGGTGCTTGAGCATCAAGGGCTTCAACTTGCTGCAGAGAATGAAAGGCGCGACCGAATTCACGAGCTGCACTTCGAGCATCTCGGCGGTGGGCACGTCGGCGAGCTTCATGCGCCAGCTGTTGACCTTCCGAAGATCCACCTGCTGGAGATCGGCGTCGAGACGGCCCACCGGAAAGAGCTCGGATGGCCCGAGCGCACTGATTTCGTCGCACCGGTAAGGGATCTGGGAAAGCTCGGCAGACGCCGTCAAGCCGAGCGCGCTTTGGTTTTTCGCGCCAAGATGCCACTCGGAAAGCCAGGCCGAGTCGCCGGCTGCGAGCGGCTGATTCGTCTGAGCGCCGATCTCTGCCCCGAGCGCGTGCCGGCAGGCATAGTGATCGGCCAGGATCGGGCGCACTGCCTCGGGGAGTTCTTCGAGCCTGCGGTTCTCGATCTCGAGCAGATGCGCATAAAAGCCCGGAGGCCGGCGCACGGTCTGGGCAGCATTATTGATCAGGATGTCCAACCGCTCCTCGGTCGCCAAGAGGTAGCGCGTGAAAAGCTCGACGCTCGGCGAATGGCGGAGATCCAGTCCATGCACCTTCAGGCGCGCGCCCCAGTCCTTGAAATCAGGCTCGCGAGCGTATCGCATGGCCGCGTCCTGAGGAAAGCGAGTGCTGACGATCACGCGCGCTCCCGCTCTGAGCATCATGAGCGCGGCCTGGTAGCCGATCTTCAGGCGCGCACCCGTGATGAGTGCGACCCGGCCGTCGAGGCGCGCCGTCTGGAAGCGCTTGGCGTAGTTAAAGTGCGCGCATTTCGGGCACATTGAATCGTAGAAGAAATGGAGCTTCTTGAATTCGTCCTTGCAGACGTAGCAGGCGCGCGGATTCTGAAGCTCGCCGGCGCTCGGGGAATCATCCACGGAGGACTGGCCGTCGAAGTCGAGCAGCGCCGCGGGCGGCACAAAAACCGATTCGAGCCGGGCCGTGCGGATCTCCGTGTTGGCGCGGACTGCGCGGTCGAGCCGGAGCTCTCCCTTTCGTTTCTCGCGCCTGAGCGCCTTGATGCGGCGGTTGACCTCGGTGCGGGTGGGATGGGCGGCTCGGCCCGCGGCAGCAAAAAGGCGTCCCCGCGCCTCGCGCGTGATCGGGGACAGCACGAGCGGATCCTGGATAATGGCCTCGAGCACACGCGTACAGAGCGCGATCTCGTCCACCGAAAAGGGCGAGATGGGCGAGACAGGCGCGATGGCCTCAGAGGCGGTCTTGACTTCGAGGGTATCGGAATGCTCGTTCATTTCGCGGGACGCTATCAGATAATCCTGACGCCGAACAGCCCGACTCCGTGATAGAGCGGCTCCCATGACTGAATCCAGAATCGTCCGCGCGACCCTGGCCGATGTGCCCGACATCCTGAGCTTTATCCGGGAGCTCGCCGACTATGAGCGCCTCGAGCACACGTTATCAGTGGACGAAGATCTGCTCCGGCTGAACTTGTTCGGCCCGAAGGCCTATGCGGAGGTGATTATTCTCGAAGAGCACGGCGATGCTCCGGGCGCTGCAGTGACTCGCGTGGGCTTCGCGCTTTTCTTCCACAACTTCTCCACGTTCCTGGGCAAGCCGGGAATCTACCTCGAAGACCTGTTCGTCCGGCCCGAGCACCGAGGCAAGGGCTACGGCAAGCGCCTCTTCGTCCATCTCGCGAAGCTTGCCGTCGAGCGCGACTGCGGAAGACTCGACTGGTCCGTGCTCGATTGGAACGAGCCTTCTCTCAAGTTCTACGCATCGCTCGGCGCGAAGTCTTTGGACGACTGGATCCCGCAGCGGCTGACCGGCCGGGAGCTGGCCGATCTTGCCCGGTCGAACGCGACCTGAGACCGCACCGCATCACGCCCGGCGCCAGAACCAGAACCTCCAGCCTATCCAAGTTTGTTTTGCTATCGCCATGAAATGGCAGCTAAAATCTACGGATATGCCACTTCTGACAAGGAATGCGGAACTCGGCCCTCCTCTCAAGCTTTCAAGCTGGCGCAAGATCGCCATGGGAACCTGGCGAAACGCCAAAGACCCGAGCGTTTACGGCACGCTCGAGCTTGAGGTCGGTCCCGCGCTCGCGTATCTCGAGAAGATCCGCCAGGCAACCGGCCTGAAGATCACCCTTTCGCATTTCATCGGCAAGGCCGTCGCGATGACCCTGCAGAAACATCCCTCGATCAACTGCATCCTGAGGTGGGGTCGGCTCTACCCCCGCAAGAACGTCGACCTATTTTTCCAGGTCGCGACCGATGACAAGGGCCATGACCTGACGGGCATGGTGATCCGCAACGCCGATCGCAAGTCGATCCCCGAGACCGCGCGCGAGATGAACGAGCGCGTGTTGATCATCCGCTCGAAAGGCGACCCGGATTTCAAGAAGATGAAGGGTACATTCGGTAGCCTGCCAGGCTGGATGGCGGGTTACGTCCTCGATTTCGCCGGTTGGTTCATGTACACGCTCAACCTCTGGTCGCCGCTCCTGGGGAGCCCACGCGACGCTCTCGGCTCCTGCATGATCACGAACATCGGTTCGATCGGCCTGGATGAAGCGTTCGTGCCGCTCGTGCCCTACTCCCGCGTGCCGCTCCTAATCGCAGTAGGCGCGTCCAAGGAGATGCCCGTCGTCCGCGACGGCCAGGTGAAGATCGCGACCATGATCAAGCTCTGCGCGACTTTCGATCACCGCCTGATCGACGGCGTGCATGCGAGCCATATCGCACGCTCGCTTCAGAAGATCTTCGCGAATCCTGAACAGGAGCTCGGACCGCCGACCGCCTGAGGGTCTCTCGTTTGCAGCTCTCTAGCTATGAGGCGCGGAGCGCGGGGTAAGGATCTGCACGGCAAGAAAGCGCCAAGGACCAACACGCGTGGGAATGCGGGTTGCGAGCCCCGTAGCCTCGATCTCATTCTGCTCCAGATATCAGCCCAATTTCCAGCCCTTTTCTGATCCCAGGGTCAACTGCGCGATTTGACCGGGTGAAAGCAGTACCTAGAAAATTTGCGTTCATAATGGACGAAGCCCGCCCTAGCCAAGTGCCCGAACCACAGTTATTCTCAGCAAATGAGACTACGCCGCCCGTTCTCCCTTCCCGCGTTCGGAATCCTGGTCATCGCCCTGCTACTAGGGCTCGGAGGCTGCGCAACTCCGCCCACGACGCCAACGTCGGCATCGAATGGAACACTCATCCCCAGCGCCGCGAGCACCCGCAGCGCACCTCAATATTCCCTCGCGCATGCCGACCCGCGAATCGGTACCTACACTTCCAGCGAGGACAGCTTTCACACGAACTCTTACTGGATCCAGGCGCCCGGCGGCCTGATCTTTGTCGACACGCAGTTTCTGCTCTCCGCCGCCGCCGAGTCGATCGACTGGGCCGAGCGCGCGACCGGCAAGAAAGTCGTGCTCGCGATCGTGCTCCACCCCAATCCCGACAAGTTCAATGGAACAGAAGTGTTTAAGAAGCGCGGCATTCCTGTCATGACCTCTGATCAGGTGCTAGCGCTCATCCCAGAAGTACACAAAGACCGTCACTTTTGGTTCTATAACCGATTCAAGCCGGATTACCCGGATCAAGAGCCCATGCCCTCAAGCTTCGGGCCCCGGTCGCTGGATATCGCCGTCGCCGGCACGACTCTCAAGGCGCACGTCCTGGGCGCGGGCGCGAGCGGTGCACACGTCGTCGTTGAGTTCGAAGGCCATGTGTTCACGGGCGACCTCGTCGCGAGCTTGGGCCATAGCTGGCTTGAGCTTGGCCGGACTGACGAATGGCTGAAGCGCATCGAGGAGATTTCTGACCTCGAGCCCGAGTTCGTGCATCCGGGCCGTGGCCCTTCCGGGGGCGAAGAGCTTCTGGCGCGCCAGGAGTCTTACCTCCGCAAAGTCATTGAGCTCGTCGCCAAGCAAAAGCCATCCTCTCCTGCATCGACGCCGAAGGCCAAAGCCGCAATCGAGCGCGTACTCTCTGAGCTCGAAGCGCTCTATGTGGAATTCAGCAATACCCATTTCCTCGAGATCGGGCTGCCCGCTGAATGGGATCGGCAGTACCGCGCTCGCATCCGCGTGGCGCCTCCCGGAGGCGCGCGCGCCAAGAAAGGGAAGTCCGCCGCCCGTCATTGAATCGGGTCCACGCGGGAACGCGAGCGCAAGGAATGCGCCTTGCAGCCTCCTTAGCGTATGCCTTTCGCGAATCGCAGCGAAGCCGGCCGGGCGCTTGCGGAACTCCTGAAAAATCGCCAGGGGCGCGGCCCCGCTCGGCCTGAGACTCAGGCCCGAGCCTTCAGAATCCCAGACGGACCGGAAGTTTGTCCAGGGGTGCCGCAGTTTCGTCGAAGAGTTCGAGTGTGCCGTAGCTGTTCGCGGGAAGCGTTGCCTGACTCGCGAAAACAGGTTCCAACGTGAACGCCTGGTTCTTCGCGGGCTGTTTGCTCACTTCAGCGATGCCTACGAGCGGCGCTTCGAACGGGATCGAAGCCTCGAGCTTAAGCGACTGAGTCTTCACGGACTTCCAGTCGACGATGTTCGGATACGCGATGATACGAACTTTCTGCGCCTTGGCGAGAAGCGCGACCTCGGTCAAAGGCAGGCCTTCGTCCTGGACATTGACCCAACCGCGGTAAAGCGCGTCGCCCGTTTCGCTAACGATCGAGACTTCCAGATGCAGGAAGGGCTCAAGCGCGCGGTCCAGGGCGCTTTGCCGAAGGCCGATCGAGAGCGTGTCCTTCGGGGATCCAAGATCGATCGCGCCGAAGTAACCCGTCGTACCGGGAAGCACCGTGTCCGAGCGCGCGAGATCGACCGAGGTCGATGCGCCCGTCAGAGTCAGCACGGCTTTACTGATCTTGACGTCATCCTCGGCGACGAGCGCAAGCGTCGCCTTGGCGCCGACCGGAGGCGTGGCCGTTAGATCCCCGGCCGTGACTGAAGCCGCCTGGAGCGCGACGAACGGAACGCGGAAGGAGCCCGACACTTTCACCGTATTCAGAACGGCCTGCTTGCCGAAGTGGCGGTAGAAGTAGATCTCGTAGTCGCCGGACGGAAGCTCCTCCGAACGGAGCGTGAGCGGCTGGACCGGGTGATTGACCGGCACAAGCATCTCGAGCACCTTGATGCCGTCGCGGCTGCGGATCGCGACACCCAGGATCGAGGCCTGGCCTTCGTCGACTTCCTGAACGATCCCGTCGAAGGTGATCGCCGACTTGGACTCGAGCGTCACCGTCTGGCGAGTGACATCAAACGGCGCGAGCTCCTGGTCGACACTGAAAAGCAGATTGTTCGAACTCTTCCGGTTTGCGATCTCGACCACGACCGGCACGGTTAAAAGAGTCAGACCGTCGGAAGCGCGTGCGATGCGAATCAAATCCGTGTAAACGCCCGGCGTCGAAAGCACGGACTTGTCGAACTTGAGCGCGATCTTGCCGCCCACGGACTGCACGTTCACGACCTTCGCGGTCTCGAAAAACGCCTTTTCATGAGTCACTTGGAAAGTCTCGATCGTGTTCAGCGCATCGAGGAACTTCAACGTATCGGCCGTGAAGACAATGCCCACGGTCGCGCCGCCCTGATATCCATAGAGGTGAATGCCTTCGCCCGAGTTCGTTAGGCCAGTGAGGGTCGTCACCGCGCGAAGCTCGTAAGCGAACGGCGTGGCCTTTTTCGCATCGGCAGCGGCTGCCTTCTGCTCGGCGGTTAATTTCTTGTAAATGTCGTAAGCGGCGTCAACCTGAATCAGGCCCGCGCCCTGGCGCAGCGTCTCGACGCCCTCCAAACGCTTAGCCGAGTTCTGGATCGCGAGCTTGAGGAGGCGGACGTCGATGACTTCGCCTTCCTGCTTGAGCTGGGACACGAGAGCGGAGCTTGCGCCGATCAGGGCGGGAGTCGCCGAGCTGGTGCCGCTGAAGGCGTAGTACTGCGCGCCGGGCTTCACGCCCTTCGCGTCGCGCACCCAAGTCATGAGCGGACTCACGACGTCTGGCACTTGGCGGCCGCCGCGGGAAGGTCCCACGCTCGAATACCAGATGACGCTGTCACCGGGGACGCCGGTCCAGCCGTAAACGTTCTCCGCCTGCTCCTTCGAAATTTCAGCGCCCACGGCGAAGCCGTGGTGCGGAATGTAGTCGTCCGCGCCGCCCGAGACCAATCCCGGGCCGTCATTGCCGGCGGCGATCCCGATCAGGATGCCGTGGGAAGCGATCTCGCGGTCGAGATAATCTGAAATGAATC
>JAYVOO010000445.1:0-4460 GCA_043757905.1 Oligoflexia bacterium | reverse complement strand
GGCCTGTCTCCCGGAGAAGAGCCTCCTCAAAAAGCTCGAGCGAGTATTTTGCGCCTCCGCGATTCAAGACGAGATCGGTGCGCCCCTGGTGGACGAGGGCACCATCGGACGGGCGTGCCTGCAATCGATCGCGGATCAAAACGGAAGTCGGGAATTCGAGCTTCCCGTCCTGGATGATCGCGAGGCAAAGATTCCCTCCGCTGAATTCGGCACCTTCTCCGGAAATGATCTGGAGGCGCATCCCGCCCAAGACGAAGCCGATCTCGCCATCCTCGAGCGGCTCGTGGCCCGCGGGTAGGTGGGTTATTCCGGGAGAAGCCTCGGTACAGCCGTAGCCGATGCTGGGTGCCTCGATCGCAAGCGTATCGCGCGTCTGGCGCCAAAGGGAGGCGCTCACCCGCGCGCCACCGAGAATGCAGGAATAAGAGGGTGCGAGCTTCGCGCCCGCGGCTTTTGTCCATGCGATCAGATCATGGAAATGCGCTGGAGCGCCCAGAGTGAGCAGGCCCGGCTCAGTCATGTTCGCGCGCAGGGCGTGAAATCCGGAATTGTAGGGGCCCTCGCCCGTGATTAGCGGCAATCTATGTACGAGCGCGTGGATGTAACCCAGGCAGAGCCCAAAGGTATGAAAGGGCTGGGGATAGCAGAAGAGCGCCTTGATTCTCGCGGCATCGAAACAGCCGCGGACCGCGTCGAGCGATGTGAGGATGTTCTTGCGGGTATAGAGGACAAGCCGGGGCTTTCCACCCGCGGTGCCGGAAGTGAAGACCCCAAGACAAGGGAGTTCGGAAAAAGCGTCGGAGTGGTCTTTCCGCGCAGGGGGTTGCAAGCCCTCGGACCACTCGATCTCGCCGGGCGGAAGCTGGTCGATGAAAGAGAAGTCTTCGAGTAGCGGCGGGCAGAGGATCAGAAGCTCGCTCTGCGCAGTGCCGGCCGAGAACCAGGCTCGCTCGATCAGCGCGCCGAGGGTTGGGTCGTGAAATCCCCGCCAGAGCCGGATCCTCATCGGGGGCCTGCCATCAGCCCAGGACCTTCATCTTGAAGAGGAAGTTCTCGTCGTTCCACATATCGCCTGCGACCGCTGAAGTGAAGGCCTCGCGCATATTGGTGAGCGTGATGGTCTTCTTCATGCTCTCTACGAAATTGGTCTTATAGAAGAGCGAGATAAGGGAATGAAAGCGGTTCACACCTTTCATCAGCTCCTCTTGATAGAGCTGGCCGATTCCGTTGTCGCGGATCCCACAGCCCGAGCGCATGCACTGGGTGAGAACATTGGCCGCGAGCCGTGCCGACGAGATCGAGACATGCACCCCCGAAGAAAAGATCGGATCGAGGAAGACGGCGGCGTCGCCGATCATGAGCCAGCGGTCGCCGGTGATCGTCTCGGTAGTATGCGAGTAATTGGAGACCACGGAGACTTCGTTGCAGCGATCGGCGTCCTTCATCGCTTCGCGAAGCCGGGCGCTTGAGGAAACCATCCGGTCAAGATAGTCACCCAGGTCCGCGGCGCCCTGGAGCGCGAACTTGGAGGAAGAGCAGACGACGCCCACCGAGGTGCGCTCGCCTTTGAACGGGATAACCCAGGTCCAGGCGTTCTCGGGCAGGAGCCCGATGGTGATATCGCCCTCGTTCTTACCCTCGTGGCGCTTAACGCCCGTAAAGTGTGAGAAGACCGCCACGTTGTTGAGATCCGTGTTTACCGAGCGCATCTTGAAATTCTTTCCCAGGAGCGCGTCGCGGCCGGTGGCGTCGACGAGGTATTTACACGCGTACTCGCCCAGGTTCGTGGTGACTTTCGCTCCAGTGGAGTGGAACTCGAAGCCCTTTGCGCGCTCGGGCTGGTAGACGGTCGCGCCGCAGCTTTTTGCGTGTTCGAGGAGGTCAGTGTCGAGCTCGGAGCGCTCGACTTCGAACGCCATCGGGATGTCGCGGTTAAGGCCGCCCTCGAACCCGAAGTAAACCTCGTCGTCAGTATGGTGATCGATGAAGCGTGCGCCGAACTTTTGGATATATTTTCCGGACGCGAGCTTGTCGTAAAATCCAGTTTCCTTGAAGATGGGCATGGAGGCGGGGAGGAGGGATTCGCCGATATGGAAGCGCGGGAAGCGCTCCCTCTCGATGATCGCTACGTCAAATCCGCGTCGCGCCAGGTAGGCTGCGAGCGTGCTGCCGCCTGGCCCGCCCCCCAGGATAATGATGTCGTGATTCTTCATGGCTTCAGTTCCTGGCTTTGTTCATAGTGCGGCGCCCACGCCTTGAGACGTCCGGCGAGCTGTCGGATCGGTTCTCCGAGAGCCTGATCGCGTTCGACGAACGGGACATGCTGGCGGATGGTTTCGTAGAGCTTGCGCTCGGAGGCGCCCTGGGGGCTGATGCCCCGAAGATCGAGCGCCTGCGCCAGGCAGACTAGGTACATCGCTTGGATGGAGAACGACTGCTCGAGCATATCGCCGCATTGGACGGCCGCGCTCATGCCGAGGCTCACTTTGTCTTGATTATGCGATTCGGATGAGCGCGAGAAAATGCCGTTGGGGATCGCCTTGGGCAGGATCTCGGAGGTGATGGCGTTGATGGCTTGATGCAGGCCCTTGAGGCCGTGATGCAGGAAGCGCGACTCTTCCGGCAGGCCCGGCCAATTGGCGAGGTTGGGCGGGAGTCCGTGGCTCGTGCGTTCGTCGAACAGCAGCATGATCTGACGATCCAGGAGATCCGCCATATGGGCGAGCGAGATCTTGAGGTAGTCCATCCCATGCGCGAGATAACCACCGTAGAAGTTACCGCCCATTTCGAGCTGGCCTTCGTCCCCGATCAGCGGATTGTCGGAAGCGCCGTTAATCTCGGTCTCGAGCCAGCTCTCTGCCTGCTCGATCGACTCGAGCACGGGGCCCAGGATCTGGGGAACGCAACGGAGCGAATAGCGATCTTGAATCTGCTCGTCCGTCTGACCGGTCTCGCGGATCTCGACGTCTTGCCCACGTCGAGCGAGATACGTCTCCTGCTCGAGCACTTTTCGAATCCGCCGCGCGACCCGTGCTTGGCCTGGATGCGATTTCGCCTGTTCATTGACGAGCTTCCCGAACGCTTCGGTCTTGCCGCCCACCACCTGGCAGAGCCAGGCCGTACCGGTCGCCTGCAACTCAAGCAGGAAACGCGCTTGCGTGAGATTGACGAGCGCGAGCCCCGCCATCGTGGACGTACCGTTGACAAGCGCGAGGCCTTCTTTCGGTTTGAGTGCGTAAGGCGCGATCATCGCCTGTTTCATCACGTCGGCGACGGGCACGGGCCCTTTCGGGGAATGGATGTCGCCTTCGCCCTGAATCATGCGCGCGATGTACGCGAGAGGGATCAGATCGCCGCTTGCGCCGAGCGAGCCTTCGCGCGGCACCACGGGTGTCCAACCGCGGTCCAGGCAGAGTACCATGCGGTCGAGAAGCTGTTGGCTTACGCCGGAGTAACCCAGGCTCAGGGACTTCAGGCGGATCAGGAGAGTAGCGCGTGTCGCCTCTTCGGAAACGCTCGGTCCCGTTCCGCAGGAAAGGTAGGAAACGAGATTGCGCTGGAGCTCCTCGGATTGCTCGGGCTTCAGAACTCGAAAACAACTGTGCCCAAAGCCCGTGGTGACTCCGTAGATTGGAATGCGTTTCTCGAGGAGCGCTTGAAGGCTTCGATGCGCTTTCTCGACCTTGACCCGTGTCCCTGCCGAAATCTCGACTGCGCCCGGCCGTTCACGGTCAAAAACGTAGCGCCGGAGCGATTCCAAAGTGAGAGGACTGTCGTCGATCACAAGATTCTTGCTCAAGTTGCACTCCTTCGCTCAATTCGCAGCCCGTCGCCTAGTTCGAGCGCAGCTTCTGAGCTCGTTCCGTCTTCAAGCCACTTCAATAGCTCCGCGTCACTCGGGAGTCCGGTCGCCTTCGCGGCCGACTTTTCCTTTATTATCTCTAGCCCGGGCGCGCCTGATTGCGAAGCGCGCAAAAAAAAGCCGAAAGTGCGCGCCCGAGGCTCGGCATCCTGTCCCTGCGCGACTCCGAGCACCCAAACGGCGGTGCGCCCGCCGGCGGAAAGTGCGTAGGCGCCCTCGGCCAGGCCGGAAGCGAGAGTGCGCGAGCCGTTTTGCACGCAAAGTAGCGGTCCCGTCCACCCCATCGCCTGAAGAAGTGCGGTGCCCCGCGTGTTGGGTAGGGTGTGCGCGAACCGCGCAGGGCTGACTGCGCCGGTGTGGGCGAATGCCCAATCGGTCGCATTCGATGCTCCCGGGCTTGCGAGGACGATCAGGGCGGGATTTACAAGAGCTACGTCTTCCTTGCTATTCCACTTCCAATAAGCCTGGATCAGCGCGAAGGCCGCCTCATCCAGCTGGTTCCAGCGGTCCACGTGGGGCGCCCAATCCGGCTCGCGGGGGGCCGGAAATTCCTGCTCTTCGATGGCGTGGGAGCGATAGGTGAGATCCATCCGCATCA
>JAYVOO010000444.1:0-4489 GCA_043757905.1 Oligoflexia bacterium | reverse complement strand
TTCGAGGTCTTCGGAAAAGATTCCAAATGGTTTACTGCGCCGGCGATCCAGTGGCAGCAAGTCAATCAAGAAGACTACAAAGACCGCGAAGACAAGCTCCGCTCCGAAGTGAGACAGTTTCAATAGCTGTCCAGAATCCAAAGCTCTCAACGCCAGATTCACACCATGCGATAGGCATTATTTCTCATCGGTTAAGACCATGCCGCGCGAGAAGCTCAGTCTTGATGACGGCAGCGAAGATCGTCGCGGATCGCACGTTGATCAACAATTCGAATAGAAAAAATTAGCCGCAAATCACGAAGACTGATTTTTAAATCCAAAAAGTAGGTCCTCGAACAAATTGATGAGGAGGCGCCAGATCAAAAAAGCCTTCAGAACCCATATATTTGAACCTAAACCGGCAACTAAATTCGTCAACCTTGAGCGACAACTACTGCTTTCTCGCTCCAGCCATGCCCATAAAACCTATGATTTACCGATCGCGGGTCGTTTCGCACTCACCCCGTAGGTTTCCACCGCGAAGCGCGCATTGTGAGCTTTACAAACATGTCTCAGATTTTCGAAGGTACTCAAACCTCCCTGGGCGAAGGGTTTGGGGTGATGATCGAACGTGAGCCTAAACCGTGACGTGCATCGGGCGTGTGACCTCGGGTCCGTCCCCTCACACCGGCCTTCCGATCTCATCCAGAGAGCTTTCCTCGTTTCGACCGCGATGTACCGCGACCCTGCTTTTTGAGCCGGCATAACGCAGAGCTTCGCGGACACCGTAATCGCTTTCGGGTCTCTTGCCGGAGCTGCGTTCGCTTTTTCCTTCACGGCCTCTGCCTTTTGAAGCGGATCGTGCTTCTTCAGATGTGCCCCGAGCAGCTGCTCTAAGATCTGGGAGAGGGGCTTTTTGCCGTTTAACTCTTCGAATCTTTGGATGAGAGCCTGGAGCTCGGGCGTAAGAATCAGTTTAGCCTCTTGCAGCTCGGGCGTGATCTGCCGGATTTTCTCTTTGGGGATGGGGTTGTCTGATTTGGAAAGGAGCAGGATCTCTACCTCCCTGAGACTTTTGTGGGAGGCCTCTTCGACGAGTTTCACTGTCTCCGCTTCAGGCAGTCTTTCTTGGCATCGGAAGGATTCCACCTGAGCGGCCGAAGAGAGAGTCAGAGCACCCGACTTCAGTTTCTCGCGCGCTTCCGGAATGTGCCTCACCAAACGCATCGCCCGAATCCGTTCATAAGCGGTCGACTCGCCGTAGCCGAGCTCTTTCGCGACGTATTTAAATAGCGAGTCGTAATTGAGGGTGGCGTAGAGCTTTCGGGCGTCCACTTCGATCAGATGCTCGATCAGCTTGAGAGAATAGGACTGCTCCTGCTTCGCAACTTCCCGCGTGTGAGCGAGGAGCTCGGAATCCGTGAGATTCTGCAGAAATGAGGAAGAGGGGGCAGAGAGTTTCATCCCCAAAGCTATACACCCGGTTTTTTTGTCGCTCTGAAATGCGATAGGATGGCCGCCAATTCGATTCTACGCGTATTTTTGAAAAAACAATCCAAGCAATCATCGTTACTCGATCCTCAGCCCTCGTGAAGCAATGGAATGCGATCGGCAAGCCTACCGAGGCTCTCGACACGAAACAGCCCCAAGAAAATAATGAAACTATCCTGGTTTTAAGCTATTTCTAAGGCACTTCCTTAGGTCTTAAAATGCCCCCCTTCGACGCTCTCCCTCCTGCGATGGTGGCGACACGACCGCCCCACCTAAACACTCAACAGCATAAGAGCCGCGACAGTCACTCGCCCGCTGCGCCGCCAGCAACGCTCCCCGCAGAAAAGCCCACTTTTAGAAGGCCGCCTATGAGGCGAACTATCTGTAGCGCGGGCGATTTGATGGAGACGCTTTGACCCTGCAATTCTTGCCTATTTCTGAGTGCCCGGTTCAGCCCTATCATGGATAGGACAGCACAACTCGAGGACACCCTTGGCAACTCCCACCCTGAAGTCCCCTAAGAACTCTCGAGTCATCTACGACGTCATGTATGGCTTCATTCCCATCACCGAATGGGAAGAGAAGATCATCAATTGCCCCTTCTTCCAGCGCCTGCGCTGGATCAAGCAGCTGGGCTTCTCGAACTACGTCTTTCCGGGGGCCGAGCATAACCGCTTCGCGCACGTGATCGGCGTCATGCATTCGATGCAGCAGATGCTGGAAAGCCTGGGCTTGGCCGTACCCGAGCACGAGCTTTTCGATCCCCGCTGCAAGAACCCGGCGGCGATGCTTCACAAGAGCCTTCGCATCGCGGCGATGCTTCATGACATCGGCACCTTTCCATTCTCGCATGCGGTCGAGAACGCGTACATCCGCCACGGAAATGATACGCGCCGTGCGAAGGAGAAAGCCAAGAACCTGGCCAACTCGCACGAGCACCTGGGCTCGTTCATCATCAAGAACACGCGCTACGAGGGCGGGTTGACTCAGATCCTCGAACATTACGGTTTTGACGTGCAGCTGATCTCGAAGATCATCAAGGGCGACGCGCCTCAGATCGTCGCCAACCAGCTCATGCATTCGGATCTGGATGCCGACCGCATGGACTACCTGATGCGCGACGCCCACTATACCGGCATCAAGTACGGGCAGTTCGATCGCGAGTATATCCTGGCTAACCTCGTGACCTTCGATGCCGGCAAAGGGCAGGTGGGCTTCGGGATCCGCGAGAACGGAGTGCACGCGGTCGACGACTTCCTGATCGCTCGTTTCAGCTGGTACAGCCAAGTCATCAAGCACCAGGGCTCGGCCAAGTTCGACATCATGTCCTCCCACGTGGCCGAGGCCTACCTCCGGCACGACCAGCTCTACCAGTTCCACGACCTGCTCGAAATGATCGAGCGCCGGGACGAGCGCTTCTTCTGGTGGAACGATATGTACTTCATGCAACGCTGCCAGGAAGTGCGCTTCAAACATCTGATCAGCGACTGGCAGACCAACGAACTGACCGAGATGCTGATGTACCGGCGACCGCCGAAGACGGTGAACCACCCCCTCTTCCAGCACAAGATCATGAAAGCCGAGAGCGACGACCGCGAAAAGAACAAACTCGTGAAACAGATCCGGGCTAAGGTCGAAGAGTTCGAAAGCGCGCTGAAGAAGCATGGAACTGGCAAGGAATGGATCCTTGCGGATCTCCCCGAAAAGGACGTCGTTTTCACACGCGACCTGGATTACGTCGTGAAGCGCCGGACGAGCGAGAATCTGTTCCGCGAGCGCGACCCCATCAAGGTCGTCGACAAGCACGGCAAACCTTCGCTCATCGTCCAGCTCGACAACTCACTCATGAAGCACCTCTCGGGCTTCGTCAACTTCGTGCCGAGCCTTTATGCCAACGACGCGGCTTACGCCGTCTTGAAAGCGCGCAAACTGATCTGATCCGCGTTGGCATCGCCTCTGCAATCCGGTGGTGCATGCGCATCTTCGCCCCCTTAACCAGCGAGCCTGTTCCGCTTCTCCAAAGTATTGAGGTTGCGACCTCACTCCAGATCCCGAGCTTTCATCTGATCGGCCTCCCCGGGCCGGAGGTGGCGGAGGCGCGCGAGCGAGTGCGCGCGGCTGTTGATGCAAGTGGGTTTGAATTCCCACGGAGGAAGGTCATCGTGAACCTTTCGCCGGCATCGATCCGGAAGCGCGGCACCGGAATGGATCTCGCGATCGCGCTGGCGGTCCTAGCATCAGCCCCGGAGCTCGAACTTGACGCCGAGAGCATCGTCGCCTGGGGCGAGTTGGGACTGGATGGCGCCGTAAAGCCCGCTGGCCAGCTGACACGCGTCCTCTTTGCCGCGTGGAGAGAAGGTGCATCGCGAGTCTTTCTGCCAGCTTCAGAGATTGCCCGCGCCAGGACTGCGCTTCATCTCATCGAACAGGCGGGGCCGCCCGGAGGTTCCGCACGCCCGGGCCTCCTCGGAGTGACGGATCTCCGAGGCGCATGGGCAGCGCTGGTCGATTCGACGCAGAGTCCACTACCCGAAATATTCAATGCTTCAAGCGCGCCCCATGCCAGATTCAATGCCGGCGAGCGCCTCCTGCCGCTCTCGCCGGCCGTCGAACGCATCCTAGGTGCGATCGCCTTGGGCAAACACCATTCAATCTTTCTCGGACCAAAGGGAACGGGCAAGAGCCACGCCCTCGAGTGGCTGGTCGGGTTACAAGACGAGCCATCCTTTGAGACGCGTCTCAATCAGCAGCTCTTGGCGGAGCTTCAGCCGGGGACGATCGATCTCGGATCCACCCGCCGGGTAAGCGCGCAAGTGCGCCCGTCGTCCCTCATAGGCAGCGCGAGCAGGGCATCGATCCGGCCCGGCGAATTTTCGCTCGCGCACGGAGGCATGCTGATTGCGGACGAGCTCCCGGAGTGGCATCGCGATTCGCGCGAATGCCTGCGGGAGCCACTTGAACGTCGTTCCGTGCGCGTCACTCGGACCGAAGGCGTGATCAATCTGCCCGCGAACTTTCA
>JAYVOO010000443.1:0-4497 GCA_043757905.1 Oligoflexia bacterium | reverse complement strand
GGCCATAGGAATTTTCCCTCAGTCAGAAACCGGTAACATGAAAGCCAGGCGCCCGGAACACCGTTTGCTATCCTATTGGGCTAACATCGGGGCAAGGCCCCAGGAGAATCCCCATGGTCAATACCACGTTCAATTCGACTCAAAGAAGCAGCAGAATGAGCAGCGATACATTGCAAGACGCCACGCATTCAGTGCGGGACGCATCTGTCAAAGCCCGCGAATTCGCGGATACGATCAGCGACAAGGCGACCGAGTACTATCACGAGGCGGGCGACTGGCTCGGCGAGAACTACGGAAAGGTTCTGGGCGGGACGGCGATCGTAGCCGGGGTCGGCATGATTGGCTACTACCTGTTTCGCAGCTGGAGTAGCGGCACCCTCTTGAAGAAGACCTGATTCAAAGGTTCTGTGCTAGATTGCAGGCATGTTGCCCAGCCACCTTGCCGCGCTTGAAGCCACGGGTCTTCACGAAAATGAGCCGATCGCCCAGTTCGAGATCGGTAGCTATAAAAACTTCGTCTACCTGATCCTCGACTGGAAAACGCGGAAGGCTGCGATCGTCGACCCGCAGTCGGATCTTTCTGATCCGCTCGCGGCGTTGAAGGAGCACGGCTTCGCGCTCTCAGCGATCCTGCTGACGCACACCCATTTCGATCATATCGCCGGATTGCCGGAGCTGACCCGGCTGTATCCTGAGGTTCCGGTAGGTCTCCACGCTAGCGACCTGCATCGACTCGAGCCTCAGCCGGCGGCTCTGCGCGTTCTCAAAGACGGCGAGCAGATCCAGATCGGAGAGCTGCGGGTCCGCGCGATTCATACCCCGGGACACAGCGCCGGCGAGACCAGCTTCCTGGTCGAATCGGAGCCGCTTTATCTCCTCACGGGCGACACGCTCTTCATCCGGGACTGTGGACGGACGGATCTTGAGTCGGGAAGCAACGAGCAGATGTTCGCGTCCCTCCAGAAAATCAAGGCGCTTCCGGAGGGAGCGATCATCCTTCCCGGGCACCATTACGCGCGCGAATGCGCATCCACCCTGAAAAAAGAGCTCACCGCCAGCCCACCTCTCCTTTGCGCGGGCGTCGCCGAGCTCGCGGCACTCCCTTGATGACAAGGGCAACGAAACCGAGCTGGACCCCTGTCGCCGCATCTCTCACGATCCACGCGCTCGCGATCGCGCTGATTTGGGCCGCAATTCATCGACTAGAGCTCGGGCCAGCCGGAACCCCGAGCGAAGGACTCGCACTCAACTGGGCCCGGACACGAGCCGCCGGCCCGAAATCCGCCGCTCCCGTTCCCAGGGCAAATCACGTCTTCCCGGCTGAGCCTGCGGCCGAGGTTCCCAGAGAAGCATTCCAGACCGTGCCGACAATCCTAGGAACGGCAGCGTCGGGCGCGAGCGCGGGTTCCACGTCCAAAACAGGCCGGAATCTCCCCGTCGGCCCCGAGTTCGCGGTCTATCTGATGCAGATCCGCTCGAAGATCGAGCGTTCGATCGAGTATCCACTCTCGCTTCGTAGGCGCGGAGTGACCGGCGTCGTCCAGCTCGTGCTTCTGATCGACCCTCAAGGCGCGCTCAAGAGTGTCCAAATCGCGGAAAGCAGCGGCACCCCCGATCTCGATCAGCTCGCGGTGGACGCAGCTCGCCGTTCCAGTCCCTTTCCACGCGTTGGCTCGGGAGATCTCAAGCTCAAGCTTCCCGTACAGTTCAAGATCCTTTAGGCTGAAGACATGAAGGTCATCACGGGTTTCTTCCAACTTCGAATCCGGTCATTTCTCTATGGCGCGGGCCTGCCTCTGGACGCGCTCAAGCTCATCCTTCGGACACCCAAGCTCATAGCCTTGAGCGCGCTACCGGTCGCGATCTCGCTCGCGCTCTACGTCTACGTCATTCTGCAGCTTCAGACGGCAGGCAAGGCGTGGGCGACAGACTATTTCCTATCCCAGGGCTGGAATTCCAGCCAGTGGATGACCGTGGTCGTTCAGGTGGGCTTGAGCATCCTGCTCTTTCTTGTGGGCGCCTTTACTTTTTCCATCGTCACGAGCGTCGTCGCCTCCCCGTTCAACGACTGGCTCGCCGAAAAGACCGAATCTTACACGACCCCGGTCCTCCCTCCGGCGCCGGCATTGCGGTTGGCGGGCCGGGCGCGGATCATCCTGATTGACGTGCTGAAGACCTTGGCCGCGACCGCCGCGACGATCGTCGCGATCCTACTCTCCTGGGTGCCGATCCTGAACGTGCTCTCGATGGCACTGGCGTTCCTGCTCGTCACCTTCCAGTACGTGAGCTATCCCCAGACTCGGCGAGCGCAGGGCATACTCTACGGCGCGCGCTTCCTCTTCCGATACTTCTATTGCTGCCTGGGATTCGGCGCCGTCATCTCGATTCTCTTCACGTTGCCGCTGCTCTCCGTCTTCGCGGTGCCGGTTGCGGTCGTGGGTGGCACGCTCCTCGTCGGCCGCGCTCAAGATCACCTCCTTAGATAACTCTTGAGCACGTAGCCCGAAGCCGGGCCCTTGCGAACCAGACGGATCGAGCCGCGCTTGCTTAGGCGCGAGAGATAAGGATGGAGCGATTGACGGGTAATGCCCATGGTCTTGCAGAGCTCGGCCGTCTGCACGAAGCGCTTCGTCTCGATCTCCCTGAGGATCTCGGTCTCCCGGTCCCGAGCGTCCGGTCCGAGAGCGCGACCACCGGCCGACGCTATTCGAGTCAGCCCCCGTCCCGCGGAAGTTCCGGAATCGACGATCCGCACGGTCAGCGGCGCAACGTCGCACTTCAGAAAATATCGGACCAGGTTGCGGTTGAAGTCGATGCTTATTCCAGTCTCTTTTAACTCGTGGCGCAGGCGCGCGAGCACCATGCGTGCGGCGCTCGAGTGGCGGAACGGATGAAACGGCGCCGCCGACCGGAGCGCATGCACCTCTTCGAGTAGGAATCCGTCCTCACGGCCCAGTGCGAGCAGGAACGCGGCATGGCTTGCGGGCTGGTCCGAGAGATCCACTACCCGCATCTCGTCTGCGCCCGTGGCGAGAAGCTTCGACTCGGTCGGAAACCAGAAGACGCCGCGCTCTTTGAGAAGCTCGCTGCGAAAAACGGACTCGTCGAGCTCGTGCTTTCGGCGGCCGTCATCGACCGAGAGCCTCACACGCGAGACGATGTCGTAGCGGTTCAGATAGTACTCGATCTCGGGCCCGATCCGAGCGCCATGCTTCAACAGCTCGATGAAGGCCTTCGATACCGAGACCTCGCGATGGTGGAACTCAAGTAAGTAGGAGAAAGCCGACTCCTTGACCGCGAGCCCGAGCCTTTCGGCCACGCGTTTGCCTTTGAGCGCGAAGACGCGGAAACGGAGCATATCGCGCGCCTGGAAAGCCAGGCCGGCGGCGTGAAAGAGCGCCTGCACGAGGTCCGGCCAGTACTGGCGCTCCTCCCCGAAGTGGATTACGTCCTCGAGCATTCCGAGCGCCTCGACCGTGCTGCCGCTCGCACCTAGCGCCTCGGCCATGGCCCGGCGAATACGGAACTCCGCGAACTCGTCCTTTCTTTCCAGGGCGCTCGCGAGTGCTCGGCCGATCACTTCGAGTGCCTGCGGGATCTCCCGACGGCGTAGATGCAACTCGTAAATTTCTTCACTGAGATCCAGCGCGCCCGATGGGATGCGCGTCTCGTCGACAAGCGCCTCGAGCCTGCGCAGGCTCGCATCGGCCTCTTCGACGCGGTTGCGCGAAAGCAAGAGCCGCGTGCGCAGCTGCTGCAGGTAAGCATGGGTCGTGCGGGAATCCTGGGAACGTTCCATTGCGCCCTTCAGGAGCGCTTCCGCTTTCTCGAACTCGTCGCGCTTGAGCGCGAGCGTCACCCACATGCGCGAGAGGCCGGCGGCGATGCCAGGCGCGGCCTTGATCGAGAGTGTGCGCGCTTCCAGCTTCAGGCAAGCTTCCGCTTTCTGAAACTCGCCGATATGCAGGTGCGCTAGTCCGCGGCAACCGATGGCCCGCGTGTAAGTGTAGAGATCGAGATCCGCCTCCGCATAATAAAGCGCCGCCCCGAACTCCTGAATGGCCGACAGAAAGTCGCCGCGATTCAGCTTCGCGACGGCATCCTCAATCCGGATCCGCTCGCGGAAGATCGGCACGCGGTAGCCAGCGTGCGCAAGCACCTCTGCCCACTCCGCCTGAGCTTCCGCGTGCCTTCCGAGCCGCTGGAAAGCGAAGCCGCGCAGGAATTTTCGCTCACACCAGACGCGGGCCTCTAGCCCGTCCGCGGGCACCGCAGCAGGAAGAGACGCGGTCGACTCTTGGATCCGGGCCGGCATCCCACCCAACTGATAGACGCATTCCATCGCAAGATCACGCAGCGAGACGCTCTGTTCGGAGAGTTGAGCGTGAAACGGCTCGAGCTGCGCGGGCCTTCCGCTCAGAAGCGCGAGCTCCAAGCGTTGCAAATCAGCCTGAGAAAGCGTGAGCCAAGCTAGCCAAGGATAGGAAACTGCAGGCC
>JAYVOO010000442.1:0-4501 GCA_043757905.1 Oligoflexia bacterium | reverse complement strand
GGCCGATCCCCGAGCCGTTGGATTTGCCGTAGGTCATCCCGCGCTTCATGAGCTTGGGCAGGATCTTCGACGGAATCCCTCTGCCATTGTCCGATACCGTCACCTGCGCGCGATCGAAGGCGCCGGAGACCGCCACACGCACCCAGCCCTCGCCCGGAACGGCCTCGACAGAGTTGTCGATCAGATTGGAAAGCACAGCCTTGAACTGCGTCGCATCGACTCGGGCGAAAACTCCGTAGGCGCTTTCTCCCAGATCCGCCTGGAACTCGAGAGAGCGTCGGTTCCGGTACTGCATGCGCTTCTCCGAGAGGATCGACTCAACGAGGCGCGGGATCAGCTCCAGCGCGGTCGCCGCCGGGCCTTTCCGGGCTGAAGTGCTCCGATACTGGCTGAGAAGATTGTTCGCGATGTCCTGAATGCGGCCCGTGGCCGCTCGAAGGATCACGCGAGTATCCTCGGGGGCCTCGTCGAGCTGCTTGGCCACCATGCTGAGCGCAGCCAATGGGGATCGAATATCGTGCGCGACCTGGGCTGCCAGCCGGCTGAGCTGCTCGTGCGACTTCATATCCGAAGCCAATGCCCGCTGCAGCTCAAGCTTGGATTCCCGAATTCTCGATGTGATCAAGAACACGATCACGGCGAAAACAAGAAGCGGAATATGGTTGGAGAGGAAGATGCGCTCAGGCATCGCGAACGCCGGCGCGAACGCCATGTTTCCAGCCACAAAAAGCCCGAGCGAGGTGGCCAAGATCCCGAAAAACGTGAAAGCGGTCACCGGCATGATCGCCGACCCGAAATAGAACTGCACGAGCCCCAAGACGTAGTCGCTTGAGACGTTCCCGGTCGTCAGTGAGAAATAGGTGCAGAAACAGGTGACATAGAGCGCGGACGCCCAGACCGGAAGCTCATAGCAACGCCTCATCCATGGACGGGCGGTCAGCCAGATGGCAAGAAGCATGAACGGCATATAGCCCAGTCGAATCGCCATCCAGGACGGGTGAAACCCGACTTTCGCGACATCCTTCGAGGCCGAGACCGCGATCACGGCCGAGGCCAGGTAAAGCAGAAACGGCTTGACCGCTCGCGAGAGCTCTTTCTCCAAAGTGAAGTCCTTGGCTTTCATGATGCCACCTCGAATAACAGGACTCTCTTCCGGATCCGGTCGACGTCGCCCGCATAGGGGAAGTGGCCGTAGTTTATCGTCTCGAGCCGACAACCCTGGAGGTCCTCCATCAGGGACTTGAGCGCGCTTGCCGGGATGAACGGGTCGTTGCTCGAACCCAGGATGAGGACCTGGTTTCCCAGCCCGATCGAAAGTTTGCGCCGGAAGCCGGTCAAAGCCTGGGCACGTTCCCAGACGCTCGCAGTGATCAACTGTCGGTAGAGCTTCTTGATTTTCCCGAACATCGGCTCCAAAGCCGGGTCCATCTCCCCTCCCGCCCGACGAACGATCTTCGCGACCGCCGCGAAGCTGAGAAGCTGGATCTTGAAAGGATGAGTCGCCTGAAAGACGTTGAAACCGCGGAACGCGCCATTGAAGATCGTGACTTTGGGCCGGATGGAGGGATCTCGCTTCCTCGCGCGCAAAAGCCCGAGCAGGCCGACGACGACTCCCAGGTCATGCAGGACCAGAGACTCGGGCCTGTGGGCTTCGATCAGGGTCGCAGCCGTCCGGGACATCTCGCGCAGCCCGACCCGAGGGGTTTCCTTTAGGAGCTCCGCGAGACTGACGAACCGATCAGTCGGCCCGGAAGGGAGGAGCCTTTCCCAGCTCAGCTTGGAGCAGGGAAAGCCGCTTAAAATCATGCGTCGCGCAGATGTGGTTTCAGTCACGATTCAGACCTCAACAGACCGGTTCGGCGAATTTGGAAACAATCTCGTCCTGGGCGCGCTCACAGAACGCGCTGACATCGATGTCCATCGCTTCGAAGGATCTATAGTTCACGCCCCGTTTCCTCGCCTCGAACATGTTCCGCGCGAGGGCGCTCATCTTGTGGATAAAGGGTTCGTAGGAGTTTTTCTTCTCATCGTCCATCCTTGCGAATCTCGATCGGATCAGAGAGCCGATATAGCTGATGTGCCGATTCTCATCCGTGAGGATATGACCGAAGAACTCCTGGACGACCGGATCCGCCGCGAGCGCCTGATGGAGCGCGCGGTAGCACTGCCGGCCGTAGGTCTCGGCGATCTGCGTGCAAAGAAGCCACTGCGTGAGATCCACGCAGCGGTGCGTGTGACCATAAAACACGAGCACGTCCCGGGACTGAAAAAGGTCTTCCAACCGCCCGTGATGGGAGGGATAGAGATAAGCGAGCAGCTCCGAGAAGCCCTCCGTATGGCGGGCCTCATCGAGGAGATGAACCGAAAGCCAGCTCTTCGCGGAAAGATCCTCCGCCTCGGCGATTCGACCGCCAAACCCGTAAAACGCGGTCCCTTCGCCGAATGCCAGCGATGCCAGGACCGGCGCCCACCTCAGGCGCGTCTCTTCATCGAGATAGCTCGATGGCAGATTGTCCTTAAAGACATCGGAAACCATCCACTGACTGTTGAGTGCCGACGCCAGGGTCTTGGTCTCCACGGGCGTGCGGTTGTTCTCGAATATGAATTTCATTGAGTGCCTGCCTCCGGAAAGAGCGCGGTCACGATCTCCTCTGGCATCCGCGTGGGCCGCCCCGATTCGCCATCAATGAAGATCAGCTTCATCTGGGAAGTGATGCATTGAACGCCGCTGGCGTTCCGGACGGCATAACTAAGACTCAAGCCGAGCTTGAATGGATCATGGGGCGTCACCTGGACCGTGAGCTGTTCGCCATAGGTGGCGGGACGCAGGTATTTGATGTGATTCTCCGCCACGACCCCGCCGATCTTCCGGCGAGTCATCTCCTGATAGGAAAACCCGATTTGCTCAAGAAGCTCGATCCGAGCGCGCTGAAGAAAAGTCAGCCACCGCTCATCCCCCACGACACCCATGAAATCGAGATCATCCAGACGCACACGGTATTGGAACTCGAAGCTCTTCATCTCTACCCCCTCATCTCCGGTCCCAGGCAGACTGGAAATGCTGCAAGGCATAAAGCAAGCAGCGGGCCACCTCTGCGCGGCACGCCATAAATCACGAAAGCCTTATGTTTCCATAAGTTATGGATGGTACGGGCCTCTGTCAACGTGAGGGTGGAGCATTGTTTCCCCATGTAGGAAGATCGTTTTTACACGCGTTCTATGTAAACGCTTTCGCGCGCCCCTTCCGGACTCGTAGTCTGGAACCCACACTTCATCTGGAAAACCCTACAGCAGTCGCATGCGCTGCACCAAGTTCCTCAATGCTTCCAGCAATTCACCTCCCGGCATCAGGATTGCTCTAGGGGCCGGCACGAGTCACGGAGTCCGAATTCGAGACCGAGCCAATGGAGTTGAACATGCTGATTTTAGGATTTTTCTCAGGATATCTTTTCGTGTCGATCATGGAATCTCTCATGCACGATTACGTTCATCATGCGCGGCAGGGCTTTCAAAAACTGCAGTTCAGATTTCCCCGTTTCCTCGATCCTTTCCGCGCGGCCCGCCGCTCGCACACCCAGGTTCATCACGGACAAACCTTTCACAGCCATGTCGTCCAGTTCAAAGACTTTGCCCATAAAGCCAAGCTGGACAGGCTCCTGGTCGGAGCCGAAGGACAAAGGATCATCCGAGAGAGCTACGGAACCACGATCAATCTCCGCTCCACCGTGATGTTCATCCTGCCGCTGCTCCCCGTCCTCGTGCCGGTCCTGTTCGGAATGCCCGGTCTGTTCGCGGCAGGTTTCCTGATACCGACCTTGATTTACCCGCTTATGAGCCGGGTTTTTCACCCTTACCTTCATCTCAGCTATGTGGAAGCGCTGGCCAAGGCGTCCCTACCGGTCCGCTCCCTGCTCAAGACCTCCTACTTCCGGAAAGTGTGGCGCCATCACTACCTGCACCACCGCTATCCGCGAACCAATTTCAACCTGCTGCTCGGAGGAGACACCCTCCGAGGCGTGCAGCGGACCCCGGGGTATGCGGACCTGAAACTCATGTCCGCCCTCGGAATACCGCTCCACTGAAAACAACGAACCATAAGGAGAACCAGATCATGGCTACTGCAATCTATTCAAAATCGAGCACCTGCTTCATCGACTCGGAAGGGCACCTGCGCGTCGAGTTCAACAAGGGGATCTACGTCACGCTGAAAGAAGCCCTCGAGGTGACGGATGCCTGCAAGGAAGTAGTAGGACCTCGGCCGCGGCTTGCGGTCGTCGACTTCCGCAAAGCCAAGGGCATCAATCTCGAAGCCCTTCGGTACTTTTACCAGGACAGCGAGCACTTCTCCACTTATCGCGCCGTGGTCACGCTGACGTGCACGATGCCGGGCCTCTGGGCCGGATCCCTTCTGAGCTCATTCTTCAGTCCGCGTCGGCCGTTCTCGTTCGCCACGGATCTCAAGAAGGCTCGTATCTGGCTCGCGGAGCACGATCCCATCCTC
>JAYVOO010000441.1:0-4529 GCA_043757905.1 Oligoflexia bacterium | reverse complement strand
GGCCAGCTTCGGATAGATGCAGGAGCTTCCCAGAAAGAGCAACTTCTTCACGCCGTGCCTCGCCGCCGAGCGGATGACATTCGTGGCAATCATTAAATTCTCATAGAGGAAATCGGCGGGGAAACTGCTGTTGGCAACGATTCCGCCCACGCGTGCGGCGCACAGAACGACGCAATCGATTCTCTCGGCCGCGATGAAATTTTCGACCGCGCTTTGATCGAGAAGATCGAGTTCCTGCCGGGATGGCAGGATCAAATTGCGGTGCCCCTCTTCCTGAAGCTTGCGAACCATTGCTGAACCGACCAAGCCTCGATGTCCAGCGACGAAGATCCGGGATTCCGCCGAAAGAACGAACAGTTTGCCCATAGTACCGTATCGGAACAATCAGTTAGAGAATGAGGCCTTTCACAGATGTGATTAAATTACTTAAGCTCATGAGCGACCGGTCCGAAAAGACATCTAGGAGACTTTCTCATGAAGCGCGCACTTATCACGGGCATTACCGGCCAGGACGGATCCTATCTCACTGAATTTCTTCTGGAAAAAGGCTACGAAGTTCATGGGATCATCCGTCGCTCCAGCTCCTTCAATACAGGTCGGATCGATCACGTCTATCAAGACCCCCATGTGAAGGAAAAGAGCCTATTTCTCCATTATGGCGACTTAACGGATGCCTCTGGGCTGAGTCGGATCATGCAGGCCGTGAAACCGGACGAACTTTACAACTTGGGCGCGCAAAGCCATGTTCGCACAAGCTTTGACATTCCCGAGTACACCGGCGAGTCCGTGGGAATGGGCCCGATCAAGCTCCTTAGCGCGATTCTCGACTCCAAGCAGCCCATTAAATTCTATCAGGCCTCGAGCTCCGAGATGTACGGCAAAGTGAAAGCCGTCCCGCAAAGCGAGGACACCCCCTTTCATCCCCGCAGCCCCTATGGTTGCGCGAAAGTTTTCGCTTACTGGCTCACCGTGAACTACCGGGAGGCTTACGGCATCCATGCCTCGAACGGAATTCTCTTCAATCACGAGTCCCCGCGGCGTGGAGAGACTTTCGTCACCCGCAAAATCACGCGCGCTCTCGCGCGCATCGTAGCCAAGCGCCAGACAGACTTATTCCTAGGCAATCTCGACGCCAAGCGCGATTGGGGACACGCCAAGGACTATGTAGAAGCGATGTGGATGATGCTGCAACAGAAGGAAGGCGATGACTATGTGATCGCCACGGGCGAGACGCATTCAGTCCGCGAGTTCCTCGAAGTCGCCTTTGCGATGGTCGGCATCGACTGGAAGAAGCACGTCAAGATTGATGAAGCTTATTTCCGTCCATCCGAGGTGGATCTGTTGATCGGAGACCCGGCTAAGGCGAAGTCCAAGCTAGGCTGGGTGGCCAAGACGAGCTTCCGGCAGCTCGTGGAAGGCATGGTTCGTGCGGATCTCGAGCTCGAGGGTCTCGATGCGAACGCGATCCTGGGAACTAAGGCCACCGAGATCAAAAAAGCCGCCTGAAGCCACTGAATATCCGCTTCAGCTGAGCCGCTTCCCTACCACCGCCTCAGTTCTACCGTCTCTGTGATCATCGCCAAAAATAGATCTTCCCCGCGCTCCTCGCGAGTGCAAACCGTCAGATCCACCTTCTGGTCACCTGCAGCCTCGCGCAATGCCATGCGAAGCGCCGCTATCCGGGGTAGAAGCGCAGCCTTCTGAGCCGCCGACGTCTCGAGTAGCAAATCAATGTCGCCGCCCCTCTTTTCAGAGTTCACTCGGCTCCCAAACAAGCGGAATTGCGCGCCGAGGACTGGAGCAACCTCCCTCTCAATCGCATCGATCAAGGCCTGCTGAACCTGATTCGAGATCCTCATAGCTTGGAGGTGATCGCGAGCGCCCTGGGCGCGCACTCCTTCAAGCGTTCAAAAACTTTGATGAGATCGTCATCCGTGTATTCATGTACCGTAGCGTACCTAAGTTCGCGTAGCTCCAGTCAGGCGTCAACGTCGTCAATTAAGCCGATTTTTTCGCCGAAATTACAAAAATCCCTAAGGCTTCCGTCGAATGCGGGCTCCTCCATCTTCACGCGGAGTTTCAGGTATTTGGTCAAATAAAGATCGACTACGCGCGAAAGTCTTGCGGAGCTTCTTCAATCTTGAGCTTGTAAGAATCGCTGAGCTTTACGTTCAAGCGGGCCCCCGGTCCAACGTTGCTTTTTAATGGCGGAGAGAAACCTCAGAAGGACGGTTCTTAAGTTAAAAATGCCGATCCTTGGGTCGGAATTCTCAGGGGTCTGGGGGCGAAGCCACCAGTTGAAAACCCGGGTTACGCTAGCGGAACCCCTGCTTGTCCAACCAAACCCACGCCCCTAAAACAACCAAAAAAATACGCTCATTCCACTCCCTGAAAGTTAAACATTCCTTGTGCCAAGACTGCATCACTTTACTCATCAACTATGATTCAATCCTCCTTGACTTAATAACCAAATGGTTATAGTCTGAAAAGGTTAAAGTTGAGTTCCACAGATCAAACAGCGGGCGCAGCTATTTTGAAGACTTCTTGGATGATCTTCCAACGTCAGATCGCGCTGAGATCTTGGCAATATTCGTGGATATCGAACGTCACGGATTCAATGCGATAGGTTGCCAATTTCGGCAGATCGACGGGAAGCTTTGGGAGATCAAGATAAGAACGGCTGGCGGGGGATGGGGGTTCTTTTATGTCACCCTCGCGCCTGACCATATCCACGTCCTGCATTCTTACAAGAAGCAGGGACAAAATGCGCCAAGGCACGAAGTCGATGTGGCAAGGAAACGAATGAAAGAGGTTTTAAAATGAAAAAGTCAAAAGCTGTATCTCTCGCGACCGTACTTGAGCGACAACTCAAGGATAAAGAGCTCAAAATCTTTTTTGATGAGCGTAGATTTTATCTTCAGGTCGCGCATCTGGTTGCCGATCTTCGTGCGCGCGCTGGAATGTCGCAGGCAGCACTTGCTAAGGCCGCAGGCGTGAGTCAGCCGCTCATTGCTAGACTCGAAGTCGGTGACAAGAAGCGTACGCCTTCATTCGACATGGTTTTCAAAGTGCTTAAAGCGCTCGGCTATAAAATGGAAATCAATGTGACACCGGAAACAAAACGCGCAGCGTAGATTTGTAGAACTGAAGTGAGGCACTCCGGAAATTGGAAGATGCTAAGTCTGGGATGCTGGTTTGATAAAATTATTGCATGTCTGAGTTGGGGAAATTAGGGGCATGGCAAGCAGGGAATCCGCTAGCGAATTCCGAATCAGACCCCTGGTTGCTTCGCCCCCAGACCCCCGACAATGCCGACCCTATGGGCCGGCATTCCTATTGACCCAGCTGCTCCACCAACACAGGTTTCCCTAGCATTTTCTCAAGCGACCGCGTCTGTGTAGCGAGGTGGCTTGCGCCAAAAACATTGAGGACAATCTGATCTTTATCCAGTCTCTCGGCGATTTTCTGGACAATAAAACGATCTCTCACTCTTGCGACGGCAAGAGAAAGCCTATTTGTAAAATAGGTTCCTTCTGTGTCCGGAGCAGATTCTTCTGAATCGATGATCTGTGGTTTAAATGCATGACCATTCTTGCTTTTATACCACTTCTTGAAATCAGAAAAACTTGGACAGAGGTTAGTTGGCTTTCCAAACTCCTTCAGCGAATCCGATGTAAATCTTCGGTAGATATCTTCCAGTTTCGTGAGGTTTAGTTCTTTTGAACGGCGCAACTCTGGAATTTGCCTTACAAAGTAAAACCCAAGTGCATCTTCTAGCGTGTACCCCTCATTGAGAACTGCGCTTAAAATATCGGTTTCTGTCGGATCTGCCCCCGCAAATTGTAACTTCCGTTCATTGGCAAGAAAAGCCGTATAGGCTGGCTCACCGCCGGGGTAGAACTTCTCAGTCGAATGTTTTTTGATTCATTCAATGTACTTCGGAGGGCTAATTCCCCTTTTCCACGGAACTCCTTCGAGTAGGACAAATTTGATATCGGGAAAACGATCAAAAAAGTTTCTGACCAGATCGAAAGTTTGAGATTCAGTTTGATTCTCGTGTTTACTGGCGAGGTAGTAGAGTTGAAATTTCCCTCGCTGAAAGTGAACAAGATACGGCGCTGAAGCCAGTTGCTCGTTCCCCAGTTTTTGTGACCAAGGAGCAATTTGCTCTAAATCGGGATTCAAAGGTTTTGTAGTATGGGCGCACGCGGCAAGAAGGACGATCATTGCCACAGCGGTTATCAATCTGTGAGGCATAGATTGAACGTATCTCAGATAAATTCAGAAGGCATCCTGCCATGGCTGGTCATAACTGCTTTACGGGCCTGTTCTGAACGCTCTGACCTCGAAAGAAACCGCGTTCCCGCTCAGACACCACTCAGCCAAAACTCAGATCACTGCGCTGACAGCGACTGATTCCGAGTGATGCCGGCCTTGAAGCGAAACCGTAAGCCCTTAAAGCCTTTGGTTTTTGATTTTCGTTAGTTACTTCGATTTTGAGAAAAGCCCTGAATTCAAATGGCGGAGAG
>JAYVOO010000440.1:0-4553 GCA_043757905.1 Oligoflexia bacterium | reverse complement strand
CACCTGGAAGTACTACCTCGACCGCGTTCACATGCTTCTCGATATCCGCTGGGAGCAAGCATCAAGATGAAGGTCGAAGCCCGCGGGTGAGCTCTCTCGTTCTGATTCCAATCAGCTTTCTGGCGGGTTTAGTGTCGAAGCGCTCGAGACGCTTCCCGAATTCGACCGCGCAGACCCTGAACGCGTTCGTGCTGCACGTCTCTTTGCCCGCGCTGATTCTGGCCAAGCTCACGCCGTTTGTCCGAGAACTTGCCTGGGACCGTTCGCTCCTGATTCCAATCTCGATGGCCTGGATCTGTTTCGGGCTCGCGTGGGTATTCATGGGCGCGGTCGGGGTCCGGATGGGCTGGAGCCGTGGCACTGTGGGCGCCTTGGTCTTGACCTCAGGCCTGGGAAACACCTCCTTTATAGGCTTTCCGATGCTCGAAGCTCTCATGGGCCCCGATGCCGTCCGAATCGGGATCCTGGTCGACCAGCCCGGGAGCTTTCTGGTCCTGAGCACGGCGGGAATCTGCGCAGCCGCAATTTTCTCAGGAAAGCGGGTCACTGGCGGAATCCTCGCCCGCCGGGTTTTTGGATTTGCGCCCTTCCTCGCGCTTTGCCTCGCTTTGGTTTGGGCGGTTCTCGGAATCCCGGGGAGAGACTGGGTCCTGCCCGCTTTCGAGCGCCTGAGCGAGACGCTGGTTCCGCTCGCGCTTTTCTCCGTGGGCTTTCAGCTCAGCTTTCGAAAGTCGGAGCTCCGAGCGAGGCTTCTGCCACTGGTCTGCGCGCTCGCCTTCAAACTCGTGCTGGCGCCGGCTTTCTTCGCGTTCTTCTATTTCGGGTGCCTTCGCGACTCAAGCTTCGCCTCCCAAGTGACCGTACTTGAATCCGCGATGGCGCCGATGATCACCTCTGCAGTCGTTGCGGCTGAGTTTGACTTGGACCCGGAGCTCGCCAATCTCGTCGTGAGCACGGGAATCCTGCTCTCGTTCGTCAGCGTGCCGCTTTGGCATGCTTTGATCCGTGGATGGATATAAGAGTGTACCCTACTCCACGATCCGAAAGCCGCTCCGCACCTGATCTGCTGGAAACGCATCGTAGTGCCACCACTCATGGGGGAGCTGGAGAAAACCCGCGCCCGTCATCGCGTGCCTTAGCACGAGTCGATTCTCGAGCTGAGTTTGGGTCAAGGTGCCCTCGCGCAAGCACTCTTCTTCCCGCCTCGGTTCCGACAGCGGCGTGAAGGCGTCAAAACCTGTCCCCATATCGAGCCACTGCTGGCGCTCGTCCAGAACCGTGAGATCGATCGCGCAGCCGTAGTTATGCATCGAGCCGCGATCAGGGTTGGCGACATAACACTCCTGCGGAGTGCCGCGGACATGCTCGTAAAGCACGCGCTGGACCGAGCGCGGGCGTAGCGCATCAAGAATGAGAAGCGAATATCCAGGATGCTTTCGCCTGAGGCCTTCGGCAGCGCGCGCCAGCATTCCCGCTACCTCGTGGTGCAGGATCGGCTCGCTAAATGGGCCATAAACGTTCTTCCCCAGGAAGTTATCGGTTGTCGCGTACTTCAGATCGAACTCGAGGCCGACCGTGCCTCTTAGATTCGTGAAGCTTGCGTCTTTCGTGAGTAGCTCAAGGGTGGCCTGAAGACTCGGTGAGTTCATGTCCCAATAGCTTATCGCTCATGCTAAACTGATCCCATGAAAATCATCATGGGCATCCTGGCAGCCGTCAGCCTTTTCCTAGGTTATGTTTCCACGCGTAACGGTCAGTTCCGATATGAGCGAAGCGACGTGATCGCGGCCACGCCGGAGCGGATCTTCCCTTACCTGAGCGACCTGAAGATCGGGGCGACCTGGAATCCCTTCGCGCTCAAGGATCCGAAAATGAAATCGACCTTCACCGGTCCGGGCAACCAGGTCGGCTCCGCGATGGACTTCGAAGGCAATAGCGAAGCAGGCACCGGCCGACTAGAGATCACGAAGATCATCCCCAACGAGCGGGTTGAGATCCGGCTTATGATGACCCAGCCTTTGACGGCCGACAATCTGATCGAGTACCGGCTGACGCCTGAGGGCGCTGGCACTCGTTTCACCTGGGCTATGTCCGGAGACGGCGGCTTCATGGGAAAGCTCGTCACGCTCTTCATGGACTGCGAGAAAATGGTCGCGGGCGAATTCGTGAAAGGGATCGCGACGCTCAAGGGTCTCGTGGAAGCGAAAACTCCTAAGCGCTCATCAGCGGGCGAACCGCAGGTAGTCGGGTTCAGCCGTCACCGACCCGCGCGGCGCTAGAAGGGCGATCTTTGAGAGAAACTCCTCGAGCGAGCCGGCCGCCTTCGCCTCGAAGCCTACGAGGAAGACTCCATGGTCATTCATGCGTTTTAAGACCTCGCCCGAAGCCGCGCGCACGAGCGCACTGAAAGCCTCGTCCGAAAGATCCGTTCGCCGAGTAACAAGCGCGTGATCAGCGACCATCACTTGGCGAGATACAATCTCACCCGAGGCCGATCCCCGGCGCCTCTCGAAAGTGCGGATCATCGGGTACTTGAATTCAGTCTTCTGGATCGTGACCCGGGATACTAGCCCTTCGGCGTCAGGCTCAGACACCTCTTCGATCAAGACCGGCGCCTCGGAAAACGCGACAGCCTGCGCGCGAAACGGAGCGGGCACACCCTCGACCGTCGCCGGCCTCCGCATTGAGTCATCGGCAGAAACGGTGGACGGGGCCTCGTCCGGGACGCTGCCCCCTTCTTTAACCGTTTCGGCGGCGACAATCGAAGCGGAGGAAAGAGGAGGGGCAGGTTTCCGGGAGTAAGCCGCAAGGAGCAGCAAGGCGACTACTAAGATCAGCCACTTCGCATGTGCGGACATGACCTGCCTCATTTACTTCAGAAGCCGGGCGAGATTGAGCCGTCCTCCGGTCATGGTCTTGCCTTTGAGCGCGGCGACCGGCTCGACTGACGCGAGCAAGCGGGCTTTCACTTGAGCCGCGGTCTGAGTCGGATGCGCACTCCAGTAGAGAGCCACCGCACCTGTCACGTGCGGCGTCGCCATCGAGGTGCCGTCCATATAGGCGTAAGTCGTCGGAATCGCGAAGTCCCTCATCTCGACTGTCGCCTGAAGCGGCGTGGTACTCAGGATATTCACTCCCGGAGCCGCAAGATGGACGGTCTTCGCGCCGTAATTGGAGAAGGAACCTAGCTGGTCACGGTTATCAGTCGCGGCGACGACTATGATGTTCGCCTCCGGATAGGAGGCTGGATAAGTTGGATTCGTATCGATGCTGTAACCCCGCCCGGTCCAAGGATCCCCGTTTCCAGCCGCAATCACAAAGAGCGTCTTGGACGCTCGATGAATCGCGTCCTGCATCGCCTGACTCGCGCCGCCGCCCCCGAAGGACGCGTTCACGACTTTCGAGCCCTGGGCCGCCGCATAGTCGATGCCAGCAATGATGTCGGAATCAGCCAGCGCGCCTTGGTAATCACCCACTTTGACCGCGAGCACCCTGGCCCTGGCGCAGACGCCCGCCGCTCCCCCGGCCGCTGCCGATCCGGCGCCTGCGATCGTGCCCGCGACATGCGAGCCGTGAGCGTTGTCATCGAATGGATCTGCCGCGTTCGCGCCGACAAAATTCCGGCCTCCAGCGAACGCCGCCTTCAGATCGGGGTGCCCGTAATCGATTCCAGTATCCAAGATCGCGACGACCGCGTTTGAGCAGTCATGGTTGAGTTTCCACGCGTTGAGCGCCTGTACGTCGGCATAACGCTTGCCGGCCTGGCAATTCGCTCCTGCGTTGTCGCAGACCTTCTGCCCGGCATTCTTCCAGGCCCACTGCGCTGGAAACACACTCGATGCTGCAACCGATGCCCACGCCACTGCGCTCCCAGAAAACACGACTCCCATCGCAAAGCTCACTAGGAGCCTCGCCCGTTGATTCGATTCCATTCTACTTCTCCACTCCCCGAATCCTTTTCCAGAATCCGTACAGTCAGACGTTTTTAGACGTTAATGACAGCCCCTCTGAGCATCCTGCTCACACACGGGAGAGTTGCAGTGCAGGAAGCTCGCCAACCTTCAATGGGGTAGATTATGCAAGCTGGGAGCATTTCGCATAAAGCCATCGCCCCGGTCGGTGTCCAAAGAGCGTATAATATATAATCGTGATTTACCGTGTCAGCGTGAGCAGAGCCCAATCTTCCAAGGTCGACTCACTTACGACTGGGAGACCTAGACCTGCATAGACCGCTTGAAGCATCGGGACTTGGATCCGAGTGAACCCGCTGAGAAGCAACCGCCCGCCGGGTGCTAGAGCGCGAACCAGGGCGGGCGCAAGCGCCTGCAGCGGTTGTTCGAGGATATTGGCGACGACCAGATCGAAGCGCGCGCCCCAATGATCCGGGTGAGCGTCGATGAACTCGATTTCGAGTGAGCTCGAGTCCAGTGCGGCGTTCGCGCGCGCAGCCAGGATCGAGGCCGGATCGATTTCGGTGCCAGCGACAAAACGCGCGCCACGCGCGCGCGCAATCCGAGCCAGCACTCCAGTTCCGGTGCCGACATCGAGCAGGG
>JAYVOO010000439.1:0-4561 GCA_043757905.1 Oligoflexia bacterium | reverse complement strand
GGTCGGGGGAGTAATAGGACGGGCAGAAGGCGAGGGGAATCGGATTACGCGCTCGGATTCTCTCCATCACGCGGATCTGCTTGGCGGCCAGGTCGTCCTGCGAGGGCATGTCGTCGAAGAGGATCGAGAGCTGGTCGATCCCAAGCGAGCGCAGCAGCTCGACCTTCTGGTCGAGGATCTCGAGGCGCTCTCCGCTCAGCCCTTCCATCAGGCCGAACGGGCTCAGTCCCACGCCGAAGCGCACGCCTTCCTGGCGAAAGGCCGCCGCGCGCTCCCGGAGAGATGCGAGGTAGGGCTCAGGCCAGGGTTCCATCCAGGCTTTGCGCAGATGCGAATCAGCCTTGGGCGCGTAGATGTAGAGCCCATAGCCGTTCTCGCGAAGGAATCGGGCGTAAGAGCGGCGGCTTGGCTCGCTCCAGGCGGGTCCAAAAAAGCATTCGATGACGCCCAGTTTGCTCACTCGCCCAGTTTAACGGGTGCCGGGGATGGCGGCAAGGCTGGTCTATCCCGCGAGAAACGCGTACCATTGCGGGAGATGTGCGTTCTCTACCTCGCTGTCCGTTCCCATCCCCGCTATCCGCTGATCTTCGCCTCGAATCGGGACGAGTATTACTCGCGGCCGACGGAGCCCGCGCGCTTTTGGCAGAACCAGCCGGACGTGCTCGCGGGCAGGGATCTCGAGAAGGGCGGAACCTGGGCCGGTGTCACGCGGGGAGGTCGATTCGCCATTCTCACGAACTTTCGCGAACCGGCAGACCTTCACGCTGAGCACGAGTCGCGCGGAATGATCGTGCGCAATTACCTCGTGCAGGGCGCCCCGCTTCAGGGCTTTCTCAAGGAGCTGAGCCGAAATCACGCGCGCTACAAGCCTTTCAACTTGATCGTGGGAGAGAAGGACCAAGTGCTCTATTACAGCTCGCGAGACGACAAGATCACACCGATCGGCGCGGGGATCTTCGGCCTGAGCAATCATGCCCTCAACACGCCGTGGCCCAAGTTGACGCGCGGGCTCGAGGCATTCAAGGCAAAGATCGCGGCCCAAGGCCCGCTCACTCCCTCCGTTTTTCTTCCCCTCCTGCAGGACCGCGCGCGCGCGCCGGACGAGAAGTTGCCGGATACAGGGGTGGGCATCGAGCTTGAGCGGATGCTCTCGCCAATCTTCGTCGAGACTCCAACTTACGGCACCCGCTCATCGACGGTCCATCTGCGGGATCTGGAAGGAAACGCCGAATTTCTCGAGCAGGGCTATTCCCTGACCGGCAAGCTGCCGGTGCGCGAGCTCAAGTTCAAGGTCCGCTAATTCAGTTAAAAAGTAATATTTTCAATAGTTTATTAATTGTTGACTTTAATTATCAGGTATTCTATAACCCCTCTCATGCGCGTGTCCCATTCCGCCCTAATCGCCTTCGCTTCCTTTGCATTCGCAGCCCCTTCGGCTCGTGCTGACCTGCACGTCTTTATTCGTTACTTAGACGTCGCTACGCTCGAGGACGCTCCTCCCACGACGGTCGAGCGAGCGCCACATGGCGACGATACCGATGTCTTCGTCTCGACCGCCGATCCGAGTAGCCTCTTCGAACGCCTAGACGTTCTCCGCGCGGGCGGCGAAAAGATCGCGAAGCTTGTCATTCAAGAAGGCACTGACCTCGAGCTGAAGATCGAACAGCTCTACGGCCTTCGTGGCCAACTTAAAGATGACGTGAAAGTCGACGTGATCCGGCCCGACCACGATCCCAAAGATTATGAGGAGCGCTCGCGCTTGCTCGCTCTGGACATTCGCCAGGGGCTCAATCTTGTTTCCCCTTCCATCACCATTCAGCAGCCGCGGACCCTCGCGCTCGGCATCACGAAATCATTGGTTCACGCGGGTTTCACGCTGGCCACCGCGATCTTCGGGGTCACGGTGCTGGCGGAACGAGGAGCGATCCCGTTCGAGACTCTTCCAGCCTGGATCAAGATGGTCGGCTCCTTTGCACTGCTTCCGCTCATGCCGGCCGAGATCGTCAATCTCCACCTGAGCGTGCCCGCGAATCTCCACGAATTCACTTTCCAGGACCGGCTGCTCGCGCGCTCCCGGAAGTCGATCTCGTTCCTGCGCTTCCTTTCGCGAGAGAAGCTCCACGCACCCGTCAGCCACTAATCTTTCCTTGCGCCTTGCGGAAGAAAATGGAGAATGGCGCCCATGAACTCAACGAATGAGCCCCTGGATTCCTATCTTGCCTCGATCGCCGAGCGGGATCCCGCGCGACTTGGGGCTTTGGTCGACGAGAGCGTGATCCTGCTCATGCCCAACGGAAAACTCGTGATCGGAAAAGAGGCATTCGTGGAGCTGCACCGCGAGTGGTTCAAAGACCGGGACTGGTCCTGGAGGACGAAAGTCCTCGCCTCAAACCGCTGGAGCGAAGGAGTCAATTACCTGCTCCATGTCGAATACTCCGATAAGGATGAGAAAGGCATCAACACGTCGTTCTCGTATCATCTCGGCCTGACCTTTCGGAAAGAGGCGGGCCGCTGGCTGCTGACGTTCGACCAGAATTCACTCGAGCAAATCTGATGTGTCCGATCGGACGCAGGCTTGCGCGGGCTGAACAGAATCTAGACGACAGTGCTGCCCTGTCACACCGGACACTCCAGCCGGGCTTTGAATTCATTGAGCTCAAAGGCCTCGGGCGCGAGGCCCTCTTCTTGCTTTCTGTAGGGAAATGAGAAAACTCCGTCCCTCCCGTACCGAATCCAGGTCCCTCCTTCTGAGCCTCGCGCTCTGCTCGATGCTCAGCGGTTGCCTCGGGCGCTCAGAGCAGCTGCCTGTCGAGTTGCTTCCGGAGACGGCATTCCTAATCGCAGACCGCTTCGTCGCGGTAAACTTTCTACCAGCGGGCGCGACGAAGACCAGTATTCCCCTAACCATCACAGCTAAGCTGGTCGGAACGATTGAACCGGGAAGTGCTCTCGAGAGTGTCAGTAACTGGAGCATGGTCTGCAGCGGGTCAGGGGTTTTTACGACGCAGAATGTGAGTCGTTCTGGATCGACGTTGACGATCCTGCTCTCGCAGTCCCATGCGCCAGCCAGTGGCGAGAGCTGCACCTTGATCGCTGCGGCCAACGGCTACGGCGGGGACGGAAATCCTTCGCTTCTATCGGCATGCGTAACCTACAGGCTCGACTCGGCCGGCCCAGTCGTGCTCGCGCAGTCCATCGCGAGTGGCGCGAGTGGCGTCCCGGTCACTTCCCAAATCCGCTTCACTTTCGATGAGAGTGTCGATCCAGCGAGCCTGAGCGCAGCTAACTTCCAGGTGCTCGATCACGGGACTAGCGCAGCGGTCTCCGGCGTGATCTCTTACAACGACTCGATGCATGTGGCGACCTTCACACCGGCATCCAGTTTGGTCGCCGCTACGCAATACGACGTAGTTCTGGTCTCCGGCAGCTCAGGCATCCAGGACGTGCTCGGCAATTCTATGGCCTCCAATTTGATCTTCAGCTTCTCGAACGCGCCTTAAGTTTGAGCTGTCTCTTCTTTGAGCTGTCTCTTCAGGGGCTTTCGGCTAGACTTTCCTAGCATGGGAACCCTGATCAAGGACTTCAAGGAACTGGTGATTGACGGGACCTCAATCCCCCAGGGATGGAGGCTTCAAGCAGTCGTCAATGGCGACAACATGACCTATCTCGTCGCTCACGAGGGCACACGCGAAGCGCTCGTTCTGGATCCCATGCGCGAGGACTGGGACGCCCTCGTCAACCTCTGCCAGGAATACGCCGGTTATCGTTTTCTGGGTGTGATGGACACGCACACACATGCGGACCACGTCTCTTGCGCCGCCCGCTTGGCCGAGCATCTCGGTGTCCCGCTCATCATGAGCGAGAAGAGCCCGAGTCAGCGCGTGCAGTTGCGCGTTTCGCGCGATCTCGTGCTGCAGACCGCGGCGGGGCCTCTGACGATCCTCGTGGCACCCGGGCATGCGCCTGACAGCCTGATTCCGATCTGGGGCCCGTTTCTATTCGCGGGTGACACGCTTCTGCACGGAGACACGGGACGCGACGACCTGCCGGGAGGGGATCCGGAAGCCCATTACGAGACTATCCGGAAACTCCACGCGCACGCAAAACGCGATACCTTGATTCTGCCGGGTCACGATGAGCTGGGCGGCAGGGCCACCAGCTGGAAGACTCAGCTCGAACTCAATGCCTCCCTTACGCAGGACCGGGAGACTTTCGTGCGTGAAGCGGGCTCCTATTCCGGGCCGCCGCCGAAGGCGCTCAAGGAATCCCTTTTCGAGAACTTCAAGTAGCCCGAAATGGCGCTCATCCCGCTCTTTATCTACGCTCCCGCGGCCGAAAGCCTCCAGGAGGCGATTCCCCACCTGGCCCGCTCGGGGCTCTTTGAGCTTCGGGCACTTAAGTGGGAGTCCACGCAACTCCTCGAACTTCTCGAGGCGCGCCCTTGTGTCTGCGTCTTCTCGATTTTTGGGACGATGCCGACGAACTGGCTTTTCGAGCTGTTGCAGGAGCTGCAGAAGCTTCGTCAGAGCCAAGGAGGGCCGCTTCGCGATCCGAGCTTGAG
>JAYVOO010000438.1:0-4564 GCA_043757905.1 Oligoflexia bacterium | reverse complement strand
CCTGGCGGACACGTTCATGCGGTCGTGGTACGGCGGCCATAAGCATGACGTCGCTGGGAACGCCGCGGTCCGGCGCCTGACCCAAGCGCGGATCGTCGGAGTTAATCCGCTCGAGCCGGTCCTGAACGCCGCGAACTGGGCGATCGTTAAGACGATCTGCCGTTAGTTCGGGCGTGCCGTAGCAGCGCCCGTGGTCGCAACCCTCGCTCAAACCAGGATGTAGTGCATCCCATAGCTTACGATCGAGAGGATGATCGCGCCGAAGATCGCGGCGAGCCAACTCGTGATCTCGAAGCCCGGCAGGACAGCCGCGCAGATCTTCAGCACCATTCCGTTCACGACAAACGTGAACAGCCCGAGGGTCAGCACGTTGATCGGGAGGGTCAGGAAGATCAGAAGCGGCCAGAGGAACACGTTCGCTAGCCCGATCACGAGGGCCGCGACCAGGGCGGCGCCGAAGTTCGTCACCTTGAATCCCCGGACGAGGTACGCCGTCAGCATGAGGGAGATCGCCGAGACGGCCCAGTGAAGGAGCGAGAACAGGAAGCTGTTGGATGTCATTCGACAAGTCTAGCATGAAAGGCCCGCCTGAGGTATGGATCGGCGCGATGGCCGAGGGCGCACCTTTCGAATTCGAATACCGCCTCAAGACGATGCAGCTGCGCATCGGCGCGCGCGATTATGCGATCCGCTGCCTCGAGAGCATGGACGGGACGATCGACGATCTCTTCGATTACCTGAAGAAGGACGGCCGGGAGTCGATGCTCGAGGATCTATGCCCCTATTTCGGCGTGGTTTGGCCGGCGGGCCTTGGCCTAGCGCTCCGCCTCGCTGAAGAAGGCCCACGGCTTCGGGGCGCAAAGCTGCTTGAGATCGGTTGCGGGCTCGCGCTCCCGAGCCTGGTCGTGGCGGGTTTGGGCGCAGACATCGTTGCCACCGACATGCATCCGGCGGTGCCGGAATTCCTTGAGCGGAACCTCGCGTTGAACGGCATCGCGGCCCTTCGCTACGAGACGCTCAATTGGATTGAGGAGGACGTCGGCGCCCGCCTGGGGCGTTTCGATCTCGTCGTGGGCAGCGATATCCTCTATGAGCGCCGCCATCTGGCTGAGGTGCCGCGCGCGATCCTGAGATGCCTCGCGCCCGGCGGCCGCGCGATCGTCAGCGATCCGGGGCGGCCCTACCTTCAGGACTTCGTCTGCGAGATGGAACGCGCGGGGTTCCTGTCCCATACCGAGGTACGTGCGGTGCCTGAGAACGACGGCAAGGTCCGAGAGGTCTTCGTGATCGAGTTCAAGGCAGCGGGATGCATTGCGGGCCGTTGAAAACATTTTCGGGATCGAACACCGCTTTTACCTGGGTCAGGCGCTGGAAGTTGTCACCATAGTAAGCCCGCTGCCAGTCCGTGAGGTCGAGATCAATGTAGTTCACGTAAGAATGGCCGGAGAAATAGGGGCGCATGGCGCCGTAGACCTTGCGCATCTGCTCGATGTTCGCCGGGGACTTGGAGGTGCCGGCCCACTGCGAGTAGTATTGGACGGAGAAGAGCCGGTCGCGATGGGGGAAAGCGGTGGCGTCGGCTGGAACGCGATTGAGTGCGCCTCCATAACTATCGCAGAGCGCGGCGACCGCGCCCGTGCTGAGATTGCCGAGCTGCTTGAGCAGCTGGTCGATGCCGTCGCCGCTAACCGGGTCGCGCGCGTAATCCGACTTCGCCTTGAAGCAGACCGCTGGATCGTCGCCGCCCGAGAAGTAGGCCACCGCGTCCGAGAAAGTGCGGGTTGCGATCTTCAGCTCGGTCGAGCTGCCGATCGACGTTAGGGGTTTCAGTAGACTTCGGAGGTCGTTTTCGCTCGGTGTGTGGCCCTCGCTCTTCGCGACGTATTGGCCCACGAGCTTGACGGGCTGGATGCCGGAGCCTGCGACGCCGGTGATCTTCAGAAGCGACGTGATCTCGTCGTCGAACTGGGGCGCCAGATTTTGCCAGGCTTGCAGCACTTTCTTCGCGTCGGAGGAGGACCATTTGAAAGCGAAGGTGACGACCTTGGAAACGGGATGCAGCTTGAAGGTGAATTCGGTCGCGATGCCGAAGTTGCCGCCGCCGCCGCCGCGGCAGGCCCAGAAGAGATCCGCATTCTCTGAAGCGCTTGCAGTGACGACGCTTCCGTCGGCGAGGACCATTTTGAGCGAGAGCAGATTGTCCGATGTCGTGCCGAACTTGCGCGAGAGCAAGCCGTAGCCGCCCCCGAGCGTGAGACCGGCGACGCCGACGGTGCCGCAGGAGCCTGCGACGATGGCGAGGCCCTTGGCCGCGACCACCTCATAGACTTTGCCGAGCTTGCAGCCAGCGCCGAGGCGGGCGGTGCGGCTCGAGGCGTCGATCGACATCTCGTTCATCGGGCTGACGTCGATTACGATTCCTTCGCAAGTCGAGAGGCCTTCGTAAGAATGGCCGCCGCTGCGGGGGCGGACGGGAACGTTGTTAGTGCGCGCCCAGCCGAGCGCTTCCGCGACGGCTTTCGAGGTCTTGCAGAGGACGATGACTTGGGGAACTATTTGGAAACGGAGATTGAATCCGTCGCGGTGCTTGGAGTAGTCCGAGTCCTTCTGAATCAGGATGATCCCGTCAGTCGAGCCGATCGACTTCCGAAGCGAGTCCAGCGAGATGGGGGAAGCTCCTAGGCGCTTGAGAAACATGCCTTCCACAAGGAGGGTAGCGGTGCCCGCGGTGACTGCGTAACTTCCCATTTGCCTGATAAAGTCGCGACGATTCATAGTTGAGCGTTATACTCTGGTTTAATATCAAACGCAAAGACTCCATTATTTTTATAAAAACTTAATCAATTCAATGAAATGACTCTCGAATGAGCCTTCCTTATATACAGTTTTAGCTACAGACCGGGACTTCGGGCGCCGATCAGTGGGGGAGGATCTCCACCGTATGAATTCCACCACTCGCAGCCCCCTCTTCGAGCTTTCCCCCGACATGCTCTGCGTGGCCGGCTTCGACGGCTATTTCAAGGAGCTCAACCCCGCCTGGGGGCGGGCCCTGGGCTGGGAATTGAGCGAACTTCTCGCAAAGCCGTTCATCGAGCTCGTGCACCCGGACGACCGCGAAGCGACACGCGAGCGCGCGGCCATGCTCATGCAAGGTGCGGCCACCGTTCTCTTTGAGAATCGCTATCTTCACAAGAACGGCAGCTACCGCTGGATCACTTGGACCTGCACCTCCAACCAGGACAAAAGCGTGTTTCTCGCCGTTGCGCGCGACGTGACCGACGTGAAGCGCGACCTGATCCTGATGGATCAAACCCAGGCTATCGCCCGCACGGGTGGCTGGGAGATCGATCTCACTTGCGAGCGCAAGGTGCATTGGACTAGGGCGACTCATCAGATCTTTGAGACGGATCCGCACACTTTTTTGCCGACCTTCGAGACCCTCTTCGAGTTCATCGCACCCGAGTGGAAGCAGCTGACCCGTAATGCGTTCGATTGCCTGCTCGCGACCGGCGACGGATTCGACCTCGAGACTGAGACCGTCTCCCGTTCTGGATCCCGGGTCTGGATGAGGATGGTCGCCAAAGCGCAGTTCGACCTGGGCAAGGTCGTGCGAGTTTACGGCACGATCCAGGACATCTCCGAACGCAAGAGCTCAGACCAGTCGCGCGATCAACTTCAGGCAGAGCTTCGCACGAGCCATGCGTTCATCCAGGGCATCACGGATTCCATTCCCGACCCGATCTTCGTCAAGGACTCGCAGCACCGCTTCCTTTGGGGAAACAAGGCGTTCTCCGAAATGCTCAAGCTCGCGCCGACGGAGTATCTCGGCAAGACCGATTACGATTTCTTCTCCAAGGAGATGGCTGACTGGTTCTGGGCCAAGGATAGCGTCGTGTTTGACAGCCAGAAGGAGATCGAGACGGAGGAGCCCATGGTGGACGCCATGAACGGCGGCTTTCGAACCATCCTCACGAAAAAAACACCCTGCGTGCTCGACGACGGCAGCCAGATCCTGGTCGGCGTCATCCGGGACATCACCGAGCGCAAGAAAACAGAAGAGCGTTCGCGCACCCTGAATGCATTGATCGAGTCTTCTGACGAGGCATTCGCGTACTTCGATCTTCAGGGCACGCCCGTCTTCCTCAATTCAGCAGCGCGCGACCGCTTCGGTTTGGATCCCAAGGCCAAGTCGATCGCCCGCTATTTCTCGCCGGAGCAGGCCGCCAAGGTTTTCAACGAGATTCTGCCCATCGTCGCGGCGGGCAAGACCTGGGAAGGCGAAATCACCCTCGAGAACGGCGGCACCGGCGAGAGCATTCCGGTCTGGCAGCGTTTCTTCTCCCTGTCCGATGACAAGGGCCAACCCGCATACTACGCCACGATCGCAATGGACATCCGCCATCGCAAAGCAGCGGAAGCCAAGCTTCAACATTCCGCTAAGCTATCCGCTCTCGGCGAGATGGCCGGCGGCATCGCCCACGAGATCAACAATCCGCTTGCCATCATCCATGGCCGTGCCAGCCAGTTGGTCGAGTTCGCGCGCCTGGGCGAGGTTCCCTCGGCG
>JAYVOO010000437.1:0-4566 GCA_043757905.1 Oligoflexia bacterium | reverse complement strand
GCGCGTTTTTTCCAGGAGACCACGCAAACTGTCCTTCCGGCCAGGTTTTAAACGCGTCGCTTCAGTGTTCGTACCCAGCCGGAAATCCGTATGCAGGCTGCCCAAGCGGCGAACGGCGCAATGCTGTTGGAGTCTGCGCGCACTTTTAGAGGCAAGTTGAAGCTAGCTATCCGGAATCTGTCGCGAGTCAGGTGAATTTAATCCGGCATGCGAAAAACCTGAACTTACAGGAGCGCGGCGTCCGTGCGGCGCGATCAGCGTTACCTTCTAGAGCAGCTGGAACCACTCGTTCAGTTCAAGTTGGCGGCGGCTGGAAAAAAGGCAACTTGAACATGCGATCAGTCTCCGCGCGCGTCGCGAGCCCCGAGGCCTCGAGATCGTTCTTGTCGAGATAGCGCTTCACGTTCCGAAGCGCTCGCCCCCAATCCACGACGCGGGAGAAGGCGAGCAGGTCCCAGAAACGCGTGGCCAGCTTGCGGCCCTTGCGTGCGCCCGTGATGGCTTGCGCGATCTGGCCGGGGAGCACTCGGAGGAAGGACTGGAGTTCGCCACGGTTTTTGCCCTGCACGAGTAGATGTAGATGGTTGCCGACATTGGAGTAAGTGAAGACGCGGACGTGGAAGCGGCGGGCGTACTGACGGACCAAGGCGTCCACGCGGGGAGCGTTAGCACGCGAGAGCATGGAGCGGGCCCCGCGAGCGGCAGTTGCGCGCATCACGACATGGAGCGGGCGCTTGGGGTCGATCGGACGGTGGAGCTTGCGCCTGCCTGAACGGATGGCGCCGCCGTGCTCGGATCGAGGGGCAAGGTGAGGAGCCAGAAACGGTTGCGCGCGGCGGAGCATGAGTCCTAAATATCTTAAAATAGTTAACGGGGCAATACCTTTTATTAAAAATACATTCGTAATCTAGTCAGGCTGGGTGCTTTCATTACGATTGATCCCGCATTCGGCGATGGAGTGGCGCGGTAGCTGCGAAGAGCCGCGTGAACGAATTGGTAACGTGGGTGTCCGGGTTCACTGCGCCAGTTAAGATTCAGGTCGTGGCAAAAGCACTTTCACGCTTCGGCAGGCCATGTGCGCCAAGGGGAGATGGCCCCAGTGGCGCAACTGCGTTTACGTCGCTGCAGGTCCACCGCCCTAGGTGAGAGAGGACAGTCGTGAAAGAGCTTTCACGCTATGCACGGTCCTAGACCCCTGCAGTTCGCGACAGCAGCCGCACCCAAACCTTTGAATCAAGCCGCGCGATCAGAGCTTTGATCGGAGTCGGCAGCGGCCGGAGCAACAGGAACCGCCTTTTGTATCAGCTGGATCCGGTCGTTCAGCTCGGGATGGCCGAGGCCTGCGAGCAGGGATTCGGTCGCGCTTGCGCCACCTAGGCGCTCGTTGACGCCGTGAAGTTTCTTCAGCGCGGCGATGAGGTGCGAGGCCGGGATTCCGGCCTGACTCACGCAGTAGGCGTCGGCCTCGATTTCGTGGCGGCGGTTCTGGGCGCGGAGCTGGTGAAAGGCGACGAAAAAAGCCGCGACCCCGGCGGCGAGCCCGATCAGCTGGTTGGCTTCGCCCTTCAGCATCCAGTTGGAAAGCACGACAAGTAAGCTCGCGGCCGTCGCGACGCTGATCACGAGCGTGCCGGCGAAGAATAGGCGCTTTCTCAAGTGCGAGAGCTTCAGATGGCTTAGCTCATGCGCGACCACCGCGCGAAGCAGCTCCGGGGTCATGGATTGGGAAAGCTGCTCCGTAATGAAGAGCGCTGGAGCAAAGATGCCTTTGCCGGAGCCCAGACCAGCGAGGACGGCGCCAGCGAAGGGTTTTCCGGGTGCGACCACATAGAGGCGAGGAGGCGTGAAACCCGAGTCTGAGAAAACCGAGTCCACCAGCGTTTGATGGGGTTCCGAGCGCGACTCATCCGCGTTCATCATTTTGCGCATGAAGAACGGGCTGAGCGCGAAATTGGCGCCGAGTCCGCCCAGTACGCCGAAGACGGTCGCGCCGAACATCGCGGCTGTGGCGGCCAACGGGCCCATGCCGGTCGCGCGCACGGCGAGCGCTGCGATCAAGAGCGAGCCGATCATCATTCCGGCGTAGAGCGCACCGGCGACGAGGCTCCAGACGAACGCGCGCCACATTTCGCCGGTGGCGGCGAATGGATCACTCTGGGGATTTTTCGGGGAGGAGGCGCTTTCCGCGCGCTTCAACGACTGCGCGAACTCCGATTCTTTGCCGGCCTTCAGGTCTTTCAGCTTCGACTCGAGCCGGGCCTGGAGCCAGGTCTGGATCGCAACGCCTGCGATTGGGAGAAAATGCAGGTAGTTCGGCGTCAGTTCGCGTAGCTCGCCCGCGCAGAGAAAGAGCAGGGCCTGAAGGAAAAGGCCCAGCATCCCGGCCATGCGGATCGTCTGGTACTCGACCGCCCGGTCGAACTCAGGGTCTTCCTTGGCCGCATCTTCGAGGTAGCGCGCGAAGTAATCAGCCCAGAGGGCGATCATCACGGTGGGGAGAGCTGCAAGAACCACTAATCCTTGGGCGGCGTTTTGCGGGGAAATGAGGTCTTGATCCATATAAAAGACGTATCGGCGGGACGGGCAAAACTCTTTGAGGAAAACCCTGGCTTGTGAGATCACCGACGCTATGAAGCTCGTGGATCAGATGCTCGCCGGCCATCGTCTTTCCCTGGCCCGTCTGCTTTCTAAGGTGGAGAATCGCGACCCCGAGCTTTCCTCAATCATGAAGCTCATTTACCCACGAACCGGCAACGCCCAGGTCTGGGGCATCACCGGGCCTCCCGGCGCCGGCAAATCGACGCTCGTCGATCGTTTGACGGCGACTCTTCGCAAGCAGGGCAAGCGCGTCGCGGTCGTGGCGGTGGATCCTTCGAGCCCTTTCACGGGCGGCGCGATCCTGGGAGACCGGATTCGCATGCAGAGTCACTCGGGCGACGAAGGCGTCTTCATCCGCTCGCTCGCGTCCCGTGGTAAGCATGGCGGGCTATCGCACGCCACCAAAGAGGTCGTGCTCGTGCTGGACGCCGCGGGCTTCGACGTGATCTTAGTGGAGACGGCGGGAGTGGGGCAGACCGAGCTCGATATTCTTCGGCTCGCCCAGACCATCGTCGTCGTGCTCGTGCCCGAGAGCGGGGATTCCATCCAAGTGATGAAAGCCGGGCTCATGGAGATCGCTGACGTTTTCGCCGTGAACAAGTGCGACCGGCCCGCCTCCGATCAACTCGTGCGCGAGCTCATCAATATGGTGGGGCTCACGCCTCACGACGCAACGACCTGGCTCATGCCGGTTCAGAAGACCGAAGCCGTGAGAGGAATCGGAATCGACGAACTTTTGGCGGCAATTGAGGCGCATCAGGCCCATCTCACGCAGACTGGCAAAAGAACGCTGAAAGCCCGAGATTTTCTGAAGAATGAAGTTTCCGATATCTTGAGCGAAAGGCTGAGCCATTCTCTCAATCTGACGTATGAAACGACGTCGGGGTTGGAGTTAATTCAAGAGTTGCTCGATCGGAAGATTGATCCGTACGAAGCCGCCGACATCATTTCCAAGGTGTGATCACTGACTTAACGCGGCGCTTGATCAAAGTGGCGCCTGATCTGCAATACCTGACAGAATCTGTCTAAAGTTATCCAAATACCTGACCGATCAGTTTTGTAACAGGGATTCGAATAGGTGAATGGTTCACTTACTTGGGTCTCGGCAGGGGTACAGCAATTCACCTGCCATGTTTAACGAGGAATCACGCGCTCTAACCTGAGCTCAGGCACTCTTGTGTCTTGAGCCGCGGCGAGGAGTGTTTGTGGAGGTGTATTATGGGTCTACGGATTGCCACGAACGTGCAGTCTCTTGCGGCACAACGTAATCTGGGCGTCAACAGCATGGCTCAGAAGGGTTCGCTTGAGAAATTGGCTTCTGGATCGCGAATTGTTCGCGCAGCTGACGACGCTGCCGGTCTCGCGATTTCGGAAAATATGAGAGCAACGATCCGGTCCGTCCGTCAGGACGTCCGGAACGCTAACGACGGGATCTCGATGATCCAGACGGCTGAAGGCGGCATGAACGAAGTCTCGAACATTCTTGTTCGGTTTCGTGAATTGTCCATCCAGGCTGCTTCTGACACCATCGGCGACACCGAACGCGGTTTTGTTGACAAGGAAGTTCAGCAGCTCAAGTCTGAAATCGATCGCATTGCAAATTCGACCGAGTTCAACGGACACAAGCTCCTTAGCGGCGAAGGCAACACCCTCGACGTTCAGGTGGGTTATAAAAATGACCCGAATCTTGACCGTTTCCAGTTCGATACGAAGAAGACGGACGTCTCTTCGGGCCGTCTGGGAGTTAGCAACATCACTGTTGCTGACAAGGCTTCGGCTCAGAACAACCTCGCTCTCATTGACGATGCTTTGAAGACGGTGGTTGGGAATCGCGCTGAACTGGGCGCGCTTCAGAATCGGTTCCAGTCGGCGGTCAGCAGCTTGCAGATCTACGACGAAAACCTGTCTGGCGCACGCAGCCGTATCACCGATGTGGATATGGCTTCTGAAACGGCCGAACTGACTAAG
>JAYVOO010000436.1:0-4575 GCA_043757905.1 Oligoflexia bacterium | reverse complement strand
GAGGCGTTCCTATGGCGCCTCTTTAGATAGTATCATATGATACTATCATGGTACCCGAATGAAAGCCCTGCGAATTACCCTGAGCGAACGTATCCTAGATCTCTGCACTGAGATTACCCATCTCCTGGGGAAATACGAAGGCTTGGGTGGAGCGAAGCCCCAGCCCAAACTTAGGCGCCAGAATAGGATAAAAACCATTCAAGGTAGCCTAGCAATCGAGGGCAATTCTCTCTCGCTCGATCAAGTGACGGCAGTGCTGGATGGAAAGAGAGTCCTGGGACCGAAAAAGGACATCCAGGAAGTATTGAATGCGAATGTCGCTTACGAAAAAGCGCGTGAACTGAATCCATTTGTTGTCAACTCGCTGCTTGAAGCGCATGGCTTTCTTATGAAAGACGTGATTCCGGATGCCGGCAAGTGGCGATCTGGAAATGTTGGAATCATAAAGGGCGAGCGCGTCTCACACATCGCGCCGAGAGCTCAATATGTTCAAGGAATGGTGAAAGAGCTCCTAGCTGGGATAAAGTCATCAAAAAGTACGCCTCTGATCACTTCCTCCATCTTTCACCATGAGTTCGAAGTCATTCACCCGTTTTCAGATGGAAATGGAAGGATGGGCAGGCTGTGGCAGCATGTTCTGTTACTTCGTCTGCATCCAGCTTTTGAGTATGCGCCCATCGAATCAATCGTCCGAGTGAGACAAGGCAACTACTATGAGGCGCTTGAGCGCGCCGATCATGCAAAGGACTCGAGCGCGTTTGTGGAGTTTATGCTGGAGGCAATTCTTGCTGGCATGCAAGAGCTCGTGGGACCTATGCGAGTTGAGCAGGTGACGCCAGAAGATCGATTGAGTAACGCGGGCAAGCACTTTAATGGGAGATGGTTTTCCAGAAAAGATTATCAGTCATTCCAAAATCGTCTATCTGCGCCAACAGCAAGTCGCGATCTTCGTCTGGGTGTCGATAAGAAGCTGCTTGAGCGCAAAGGTGACAAGGCGCTAGCTCAATATCGATTTCGACGAAGTTAATCTGGGATAGACTGCCGTTTTCAACGACTGAGAATCTTTAGTCGGAACCTATTGAGTAGGTCTGATTGTTTTCTGGAGAGAAGATCCGCCTGATCATTGGTTCAAAGCAGGAGAGCGGAAGCGACTCGAACTCCGGATCGAAAGAGCATTGATCCCAGTCATCTGAAAATTGGCATGCCTGATTGTACCAAGGCTCATTCTGATGTTTCTCCCTAGAGTCCGGGTTCGAGCCAGTTGGGCTGCTGTAATACCGGCACTGAAAATCCTGATGTGTTCGAATGATGTCATAGACATCCGCTGAGACGAACGGCTTAAGAATGGCTGCAGAAATCTCGGGATGCCCTTTATTGAGGATCACTTTGCCGATGTCATGACACAGGCATGCCACGGTCAGTTCTTCAGTCGCTCCGGCTTGATGGGCGCGAGTGGCCGTTTGTAGAGCATGCTCTAGCTGGTCGACCGCATAGCCGTCGTTTCCCACTCGCCGGCAGTAGCTTGGTCCATTCGGGTAATTGCCATTGAAATGATTCTAGGCACTCAAGCTCGAGTTGTGAATGTGAATTGAGTTCAATGTCCCGATAAGTCAGAGGTAGTCGCCAGCGTTCAATTGATGACTTTATTTTACGCTAGGCCTGGCCGAAGCTATGCTGAGTCCTATAGGAAGCGTAGGCAATCACTAACGCAAATGCTTCCCTAATCGTAGGCAAAAACCAAGCTTAAGTCGTTGAAACGCCTCATTCGCCGACAAACCAGCCACTATACAAAAGCAAACGGGGGACGGTCTGCTGACCTGTTCCCCATTTGCTTTTGTATAACGGCCGGAAGTTAGGAATCGAGAGCTCCGAGTCGCCCTCGTAGTCGCTTCGCTCCTCTCTCGTGGGCGTCTCGCTTACGCATCGCCTCAGCGCCGATAGCTCGGCCTTTCCCAGGAGCTGGTGAGCAATCCCCTTGTAGAGCGCTCCGGATTGTCGATAATCAAAGGTACACAAGGAGATTTCGCTCATGGCGATTCGAAAATCCTGCGCACTTTCTTTGGCACTGATGCTCGCGGGCTGTGTTTCTGGGGGTACAGGACGCAACTATTACGACCCGGTCAAGCAGGGCGAGCGAGCCAGCAAGAACAAGTCGGAGTACGTCGAGAAGGAGATGGCCAATATCAAGGCGGCCAAGACCTTGACGTCCGTGACCCTCGTGCACAAGGGCGGGAAGTCGGAGACCCTCGGAATCGCGGCCGCTTCCAAAAAGGTGCGTGAGGGCGATACCGTGGAGCTCGGCGAGGGCGTATATTCTTCGCTTTCTGGGCTCTTCGCCAAGCACCTGCGCTTTGTCGGCATGGGCGCGGGCAGGACCTATCTCAATACTGGCAATAAGCCTGTCGCCGTGGATGGCACTGACTTCTGGAACATGACGATAGTCGAAACGAGTTTCATCGCGCGCGCCGAGGAGGGGGTTTTCAGCATCGGCACCAACTACGTCGGCGAGATCAGCATTGAGTCCAAGTCAGGTCCCGAGCTCGCGATGGGTTTCGGAGTCGTGCTCGGAAATTACAGTACCGCGCAGTTCAAAGGAAAGGGGCCGGTTTACAGCGTCTTCAGCTTTCATGCGGCGAACCAGGCCGACTCGAGCCGAAGCGACTGGGGGTTCATGCCCAAGGATGTCGACGCCTTCGAGTGGGAATGGCTGATCAACCAGGGTTTCTCGGGGTTGTTCGGAAAGAAGGCTTATAAAGGCATCATGGGCAATCCTGAGTTCTACGCGAAACTCGACAAAGACTGGGAAAAGGTCTGGGCCAGGGTCGACGATCCGATGAATAAGTTCGATCACGCCGAGATCGAGCAGTATAACCGAATCGCTTACAAGCGGCTCCTCGGCAAGCTCGGGCAGTACATGGCGACCATGGGCTATGTGAAGCCCGAATTCGACAAGGCCAGATACGAGAGTCTCATGGCAAAGGCCAAGTCGGCCAAGGGCGCAGGGCGCGAGCTCATGGCGTTGGCGATTTATCAGGAAGCCAATCTCGCGTCTCACTTCTCCCATAACGACGAGATTTCACGGCTGACGGGGGACGCGGCACGCAAATACCGCGAAGGCTATGCTTGCGGGGTTTTCCCGAAAGGCGCGCAGGGCAATCCGGTCGGCTACGCGTTCACGCTGGGCAACGCCCTTCGCGCCCAGTTTCCGGCGATGCAGCTGAGTCTGGGCGGGAGCTGCAAGATCGAGGTCGAGCACTTGGCTCAGGGCTCGTCGACGGTCAAGGGCGCAAGCAAAGTTGTCGGGCGCAAGGACGTTTACGAAGAGACGGCCGCCTCCCGCGAGCGCAGCTCGTTTGAGGAATTGCAAAGGCAAGCCGCGGAGAGGGCAGCCGACCGCGCGGCCGATCGCGTGCGCCAGGCCCGTTTTGACGCCGCGGTCGAGTCGATGCAGGGTACGGCTCGCAAGATGGAGGACGGGCGGCTCAAGACCGAGAACGGCGTGACCACTTACGGCTCAGGCAACTGGGCCGGAAGCCCAGACGCATCCACCGTGGGCCGATACAATACCGCAGTGTCGGATCAGGCATCCGCGCAGGCAGCGGCGGCTGCGCAGGGAAGCGGCAAGCAATACGAAAAGACTGGCGTCCAGGTGTCGACCCAGTCTTCCGAAACGCACTTCTCGTCGTGGAAATCCAAGGCGTACGTCAATATCAAGGGCTCCCGGAAGACAATCGAGGGGCCACTCGAGAATACTTCGTCGACTCGCACCTGCGTGGAGGAGAAGTCGGCCAACGGTGTGTTCGTCCTCAACTCCAATTGCGCCAATGCGGGTGGCGGTCAGGAAAAGCTCCTCAAGGAAGCTGTCGAGAAGGTTTTCGTGCCGAAGATCGCACTCATGCTGAAGGCTCAGCTGCTCGGGGGGCTCCATGCGCCCAGGGGCAGCGACCCGCTCTCGCAGCTCGAGGCCGCAATCTATTCCAAGGGTTATGGCGTAGGAGCTTCGACGGCCGATGTCGCCGCTCTTTCGGAAAAAGTGCTCGGGACCAAACGCGACGTGATCTCTCTGACGAGCTCGGCTTTGGGATTCTGAACATTGTCCATGCCTGGGCGTCGCTCAGCAGGAAGAATGTCAGTTTCCAGACAAAGCTCCCTCGCGCAAAGACTCTTGGCCTCTCACGTTGACCGTCGGGCCTTGATCACATCCCCGTGTTTAGGCGCCTTACCTCTCAACCATTTTTCAATCACTTCGCCTAAATCCACAAGTCGGGTGGGCTTAGTAATATAGTCATCCATGCCGGATTCCAGGCATTTCTGGCGGTCACCGCTCATTGCATTGGCGGTCATGGCGATGATCGGGATATCCGGGTGCGGGAGAGTCGTACTTTGGCGGATCTTCAATGTGGCCTCGAAGCCGTCGAGCTCAGGCATCTGGCAATCCATCAGAACTAGGTCGTAAGGGATCTCCTGGAGGGCATCTGACCTTCCCCCTGCTTTCGGCCAGAAGAAGTTGGAGACTCTCTGCGTCTCGTTTTTCAGCTAGAGCGGTTGCTATGGTTCTTCCGAACGAACTCCTCG
>JAYVOO010000435.1:0-4578 GCA_043757905.1 Oligoflexia bacterium | reverse complement strand
TGATGACTCTGCGGAAAACCGGCAGCCGCCTACAAGGGCATCCGGACCGGGTTCGCATGCCAATCGTCGAAGCGTCGACTGGATCGCTGGGTCAGGGCTTGTCAGTCGCCCAGGGCCTCGCGCTCGGGCTCAGGCTCGAGAAAAAGAATTCCAACGTCTTCTGCTTAATGGGCGACGGCGAGATTCAGGAAGGCCAAGTCTGGGAAGCCGCGATGTCCGCTCCCAACTTCAAGCTCTCCAATCTCTGCGCGATCCTTGACCAGAACAACGGCCAGATCGACGGTCCCGTCGACCAGGTCATGCCGATCGAGCCAGTCGCCGACAAATGGCGCGCGTTCGGCTGGCACGTGATCAGGGTCGACGGCCATGACTTCACGCAGATCCTGGGCGCCTACCGCGAGTTCCGCGAGCGCAAGGAGAAGGGCGCCACCGAGCCGACATTCATTATCGCCAATACCGTGAAGGGCAAAGGCGTCTCGTTCATGGAACACCAGATCGGTTGGCATGGCGTTGTCCCCAAAGCGGACGAAGCCGCCAAAGCCATAGCTGAAATCCGCGCCTCCGGAGGAAAAACGTAATGGGAAAAGCAACAAGACAGGCCTTCGGTGAAGCGCTCGCTAAGCTGGGCGAAAAATATCCCGAGATCGTCGTCCTCGACGCTGACCTCTCAAAGTCCACGAAGTCCGAGCTCTTCGCGAAGAAATTCCCGGAGCGGTTCTTCGAGATGGGCATCGCCGAAGCCAATATGATCGGCACGGCCTCGGGCCTGGCGTTCACGGGGAAGCTCCCCTTCGCTTGCAGCTTTGGGTGTTTCCTGACGGGCCGCTACGACACGATCCGCCTCAGTGCAGTTTACGCGGGCGCGAACGTCCGCCTAGTCGGCACGCATTCAGGCGTGGGCATCGGCGACGATGGCCACAGCCAGATGGGCCTGGAAGACGTCTCCCTCATGCGCGCGCTCCCCACCATGGGTGTTTTCCAGCCCATGGACGAGAAAGAGACCGAGCTTTTGATGGAATACCTCGTGAAAGACTGGAAGGGTCCGGCCTATATCCGCCTCACCCGCCAGAACATGGTCGACCTCTATCCCGCCGGTGCCGAGTTCAAGCCCGGTAAGCTGATGCGGGTGCACGGCGCTCCAGGTACCGGTGCCCAGGTGGTTTTCATCGCATCGGGCGGACCAATCGGCGAAACCGTCGAAGCCGCGAAGAGGCTCGCCGCCGCAGGCGTCACCGCGACCGTTTGGAACGCCCACTCGCTTAAGCCCTATGACGACGCCAAGACGATCGAGCTCGCGAAATCCGCCAAGCTCATCGTCTCGGTCGAAGATCACTCGGTGATCGGGGGCCTGGGCTCCTGCGTCGCCGAAGCTCTCGCGCACGAGAGCTCGCATGCTCCGCTCATCAAGCTTGGGATCCAGGATCTCTTCGGCGAAAGCGGCGAGCCCGCCGAGCTCTACGAGAAGCACGGGATCTCGGCCGGCGCGATCGCCCAGCGTATCGGCGCCGAAATGAAAGTGCTTGCGCGAAAATGATGAAGGTCTCACTTGTTCTGCTGGGAATGTTGATCTTGGCAACGCCAACACCGGCTCGAGCTGAGAACCTTTGCGAGACCCAGTTCGACCAAGAAATCGTACCGATCTCGAAGATGATGGAAGAGGCCAAGGATCCCAAGCGATGGAAGCTTTTCGAGGATTTCCTCTCGAAGTTTCGCTCTTGCTTGGACGGCTCGTACGCCCAGACGACGCAGTCGCTGATCGAGGGCGCGCTCGCGAAGGATTGGAAGGGATTCAGCGCCTACGTAAGCTCCGGGAATCGGGACGCGAATACCGTGGCCCAGATCGAGTCCGGCTTCTCGGTCGAGACAGGCGATCCAAAAAATCTCGCGGCCATTCAGAAAAGCGCGAAGACGGCGTGTCCGAAGCAAGCGCGGAAATTCTGCGCGAAGATCAAGAAGGCCAAACTTCGATAGGGAGAACGGCCGATGCTCGCTTGGAAGGTCAAGGCCCACGGCGGTTCCGAAGTGCTCGAGCAGGTGGAGATCCCACGCCCGAGGCCCGGTCCGGGCGAGGTGCTCATTCGGGTCGAGGCCGTCGGACTCAATCATCTCGACGTCTGGGTCCGCAAAGGCGTGGCCGGACATAAATTTCCGCTTCCAATGATCCCGGGTTGCGATACGGCGGGCGTACTCGAAGAGTTCGGTGCCGGAGCGGAAGCGCTGCTTGCCCCTCGCGGGATCAAGGTGGGATCACCCGTGCTTCTGAGCCCGGGAATCTCCTGCGGGATCTGCCCGGCGTGCCTGGGTGGCTTCGATCCGCTTTGCCCGAAGTACGGGATCCTAGGCGAAACACGCAACGGCGGCTGCACGGAAGCCCTGGTCGTGCCTGTCGCAAACGTCATCGCGCGTGGGAGCTTAAGTGCTACGGATGCGGCGGCGCTACCCATCCCCTTTCTGACCGCATGGACGATGCTGGTGAGAAAAGCCCGTCTCGAAGCGGGCGAAACCATCCTCGTTCATGCAGGTGGCAGCGGCGTCTCGATCGCGGCGATCCAGATCGCCCGCATGCTTGGCGCGCAGGTCATCACGACCGTGGGCTCGGACGAGAAGGCCGCGCGCGCTCGCGCTCTCGGCGCGGATCACGTGATCAACTACAAGACGGCATCGTTCCGAGACGAAGTGAAGAAAATCAAGCGGTCCGGCTGCGAGGTGATTGTCGATCACGTGGGCCAGGACACGTTTCAGGAAAGCCTCAAGACCCTCGCCTGGGGAGGCAGACTCGTCACCTGCGGCGCGACTTCCGGTTCCGAGATCCAACTCGACCTGAAGCAGATTTTTTTCAAGAACATCTCCGTCCTCGGCACCACCATGGGCAGCAAAGCGGATCTCCTCAAGATCGTGAGTCTGGTGCAACAAGGAAAGCTCAGACCCGTCATCGACACCGTCATGAAATTGGCTGAGCTGCCCGCGGCATTGGAAATGCTCGAAAACAGGGCTGTTTTTGGAAAAGTCATCCTTCGGCAGAACTGACGAAAGCTTCGACAGTCCAGGAGTTCCCCTTTCGGGAGATCCGAAGTAAAATCACTCAGCGTCGCCTTCGACACCTCTACAGCGCAGGGCGGTCCCCCGATTGCATCATTTTTAGAAAATCATACCTGGGAGTCCCCATGAAATTGATCCGAAACAGCATTTGCATTCTTGCAGCGATCTCATCATTCAACGCCACCGCAGAGACTACGCGGGACCGGTCGCTCAAGGAAGCAAGACTCGCGCTATCAAAGGCGCAGACCGAGCTGGAGACGCTGAACCGGGAAGTGACCGAGGTAGAAGCTAACGTTGAGCTGGGCATGGACGCCCCAGGCGCGGCGGAAACCTGCGGCGTCACCAGCTGCCCATCGGCCAGCTCGGATCCCGCGAAGCTTGCAGCCTGTATGGACGAATATCATACACTCGGCATCCGGCTCAGTCCGTCGCTAGTGCGTTCCGCCTGTCTCACAATTTACCGCAAAGATCCCACTCTCGCTTCCGTCAGCGCTTCTTGCGCCGCGCGAGTCAAGGGCTGCCAGGTCGTCAAAAACGAGATCAATTTGCGGAGACTCAAAAAGGCCCAGGCAGAAGCGCGCGCGGAAGTGGCGACAATCTCCCATTCCATCGAAGTGTACGGTGGATCCGGCCCAGAGGGGGAAACGTTCAACGCCAATCTGAAGACGCCGGCTCTTCTAGATGCGCCCGCGAAATAAATGAGGTCTCCCGATCAGCCTAAACGTGTCTTCACATTCGTCGCGTCGCTTACGGGCGTCCTCGCGGCGACTTGCGCCCTGAGCTCTGGTGCGCGCGCGCACGACCTCACGCAGCTCTGGTCCACGCTCAACGATTCCGTCAGGACCTTTGAGACCCGCCACCGCGCTTTCCTTGAAGTCACCCGCGGAGTCGATGCGCTCACGCGCGCGCAAGGCTCGCAATCCAAAAAGCGCGCCATCAGCCAGTGCGCAGGCTTTGCGCTCCTGATGGAAGCGAATTTCCAGATGAACAATTCCGAACCGGGCGCGGCGCTCGCGGAAGCGGGCATCCTACTTACTCAGTCCGAAACGCTCTACAGCGAGCTCTTCAAGGGTATGCGCCGGGGAATCCCCGGCTACGCGAAGCCCTTGGGCGATCCGATCCGGCGCGTGCGCGAGCGGGTCGAAGGCGTGATGGAAACGGGTATTGAGCATGCCATCCGTATTGGCGACACGATTTCGCCTGAGCGCCTGGCCTCGTCCATCTCCAGGAACGAGATCCCGCGCATCCGCCGCGAAGGAATCCGTAGAATGGCAGGGCTTCCGAAAGTAGCCGCTTTCACGATGCCGGACTGGCTAAGCTTCCACTCAGGCTCTTCGAAAGCGGTCGCCAAGGGCGACATCACCCAGGGTACCCAGGGACCGGCAAACGGTTATGTCCAGGTCGAAGGCGATCTAGACGCGACCGGGCGTCACGAGCATCTGATCTCGATGGCCATCATGGGCTTCGCCACCGAGACGCTCTCGCAGGAACAGCAAGACCAGCACAGCGGCTTGAACGCGGCGATCTACACGAAGATGG
>JAYVOO010000434.1:0-4582 GCA_043757905.1 Oligoflexia bacterium | reverse complement strand
TCCGCTTCTGGCCGTGCGGGAGCCTGAGCCCCGTGATCACGTCGTGGCGGAAGGTGTCCGTCTGCGGGGCGATATCGAGTACTTTCATCATGATTTTTTCCTGCTTTCGCTGGCTAAGCGGATTCCCGAGAACTGCCAGCGCGCGCCCGGGGAGAAGAAGTTTCTGTAGGTCAGCCGCCGATGAGTGAGCGGGGTGCCGTGGGAGGCGCCGCGAAGCACCATTTGATTGCACATGAACTTGCCATTGTATTCGCCGAGCGCGCCGTCGGGGGAGCGGAAGCCGGGGTAGGGAAGGTAAGCGCTCGACGTCCACTCCCAGAGATCGCCCCACCGAAAAGCCTGGCCGTGCTGGTTCGCGGCCGTTTCCCACTCCTGTTCGGTCGCGAGCCGGAAAGGCGCCGAGTCGCGCCGCGAGCGCCACCGCGCGTACGCGGCGGCCTCGAAGTAACTCACATGCGCGACCGGTCGCGAGGCCAAGCTTTCGACGGGTGCGACGCCCGCCCAACCGTAGATATGCGCGCGCTCGGGCGAGCCTTCCCAGTAGAGCGGCGCCCACCAATTCTCCTGCCGTGAAAGGGCCCAGCCGTCGGAGAGCCAGAGCGACGGATCACGGTAGCCGCCCGCGCGGATAAACTCGAAATACTCGCCGACAGTCACGAGCCTTGAGGCGACCTCGGAGGGCTCGAGAAATACCTGATGCTCGGGTTTCTCGTTGTCGAAACTGAAGGCCGAGCCCGAATGCCCGATCCAGCGCAGGCCGGACTCGAGGGCGAGAAAGCGAAGTGGCTCCGAGGCTGCTTCGGGTTCGGCGCGATCCTCCGAGTACGCCGGCCGGAGCGGGTTCGTTCCAAGCGCGTGCTTGAGATCGGTGAGAAGCAGCTCCTGGTGCTGCTGCTCGTGATTCAGGCCGAGCTCGGTCAGGTCGCTTGCGCGCTCGCGTCCCTGGCTCGTTCCGAGCAGCTCTTTCATCGCGCGGTCGACTTGATGGCGATAGTCGAGCACTACGGCTGTCGTCGGGCGCGAAAGCATTCCGCGTTTCGCGCGCTCGACGTGCTCGCCGACACTTTCATAATAGGAATTGAAGAGAAAGTTGAAGCGCGGATGGAAAGCCTGATAGCCGGGAAGCAGGGGCAGCAGGATGAAGTTTTCGTAGAACCAGCTCGTGTGGGCCAAATGCCATTTGGCCGGGCTTGCGTCGGGCATGGATTGGACGCCGTAATCATCTGCCGCGAGTGGACGGCAGATTTCTTCGGTGTGCTCGCGCACGGTCAGAAAGCGATTCAAAAGGCCCATGGCGCGGTACCATGAGCAACTCCCGGGCCAGAAAGCGCGGCTTCAGGCGCTCAGCCTTTGGCCCAGAACTCTCCGAAGCGCTCGACGATCGCGCCTGCGGGCTCAATCTTCTTGATCCCCTCGACGCTTTTTCCGGCCTGCCAGTAATCCTGGTAGCTTTGGCCTTTCAGGGATGCGTGCTTGAGCGTGCGAAAGGACTTTAGGCTGTAATAAAGCCTCATCCAGTGCTTCAGCTTAGGGTTCTTGAGAAGGAAGCGGGCGACTGGGCCGGCTTTGGTTCCGATTTTCTCGACATAGGGAGTCTTGATGATGGCGACCGGTACGCCAGTCAGCCGCTCGGTCAAGACGATGTCCTTCGGCTCGGCCTTCAAGATCGCCTGCTTATAGTCATCGTGCGCAGTGCATTCGTCGGTCGCAATGAACCGCGTGCCCAGCTGGACGCCAGCATAACCGAGGGCGAGCATCTGCTTGAAGAGCTTCTCGTCGCCGACGCCGCCAGCGCAGATCAGAGGCTTGCCGAGGCCGCCCAGATCTTTGAAGAGCTGCTCGGGTGAGAGCGTACCTGCATGGCCGCCCGCGCGGTTGTTCACGCAGATCAGGCCGTCCACTCCGGCGTCCACCGCCTTGATCGCCCATTTGCGCTCAGTGACGTCGTGGTAGACGATTCCGCCCAGGGGCTTGACTCGGTCGACGATCCACTTCGGGTTGCCCAGCGCGGTGATGAAGAAGCGGCAACCTTCCTCGAGTGCGATGTCAACCCACTTGCTCATGCGCTCCTGGTAGATCTTCGACGACTGCTCAGTGAGCACGTTGAAGCCGTAAGGCTTATCGGTCAGCTCGCGAATCAGCTTCAAGCCCTTGCGCAGGTCCATGCTGTGGCCATAGATGATCGAGAGTGGCTGAACGATGCCGATGCCCCCGGCCTTCGACGCCGCGGCAACGAGCTCGGGGTTGCTGCAAGGATACATCGCCCCGCAGATCAGCGGATAGCGGATGCCCACCGCGCGAGTGAAGGGAGTCGATGACGTGGAGGTAAGGTTTTCACTCATGTGCGCGGATACCTGATATACATTTCCTTTAAGCTAGGCAGGTTCATGGAAAATGTCACGCACACATTGCTGGGAGTGGCGCTCGGGCGCGTGATCGGGGGGAGTCGGCCGCCCGCGGAACGGAAAGCGTTCGCGAACGCGGTTCTGCTCACTTCCGTCCTCGCCAACAACGCTCCCGACCTGGACGTGTTCATCCCGCCGCTCCTGGGCTCGGGTTCAGGCGGGCAGCTCGCGTATCTTCTTCAGCACCGGGGTTACACGCATACGGCGATCGCCGCGCCGTTTCTGGCCGTCCTTTGCGCGTTCATCGCATGCCAGGTGTTTCGCAAGGATCTATTCCGACGCGGGTTCGGGCTCCGGGACTGGCTCATCCTTTTCGGCACAGGCATCGCGGGCGTCCTGCTCCATCTCTTCGCCGACAGCTGGAACGACTATGGCGTGCATCCTTTCTGGCCCTTCAGTTCGCGCTGGTACTTCGGCGGCACGGTTTTCATCGTCGAACCGCTGCTCTGGTTCGCGCTGATCCCGTTTGCCTTCGACACGCTCCGTTCCTGGCTGTACCGCGGTGTTTTCGGGCTGCTTTGGCTAGCGATGATGGGCATGGTATGGGTTCGAAATCTCGTGCCCTGGCAGGTCTCGTTCTTCCTCACGCTCGTCGCGATCGGGATGATTTATGTCCAGCGGCGCTTCCGCGGGCGATCGTTCGCGGCTTGGACGGCCGTCTGCGTGGTCTTCGCCGTCAATTCGCTGCTCTGGAACGTGGCTTACAGTCGCATACGCGCGCAACTCGCGCGCGAACGGCCGCTCGAGCGCGTGACGGACGTGGCACTCACTCCCGCGCCGAGCAATCCGAGTTGCTGGCGGGTGATCACCGCGAGCCTGGATCCTGGCACGCCGAAATCCGGGCCGGAATACCGCGCAAGGGTCGGAACGCTCAGTCTGCTGCCCGAGGTCTTTGATCCAGCGGGCTGTTTTCTGGGTGCGCAGATGAGTCAGAATCGCACGATGCCGGGCTCTCCACTGTCGCTCGCGGGCGGTTTCGATATCCGCTGGACGGCCGAGTACCGCGAGAACTTGGGCAAGCTTCGGAGGATCGGCGACGCAAACTGCAGGCTGGGCGCGTTCTTTCATTGGTCGCGCTTCCCGTTCTTGGCGAGGTTCGGCGACGAGATTCTGGCCGGCGACATTCGTTACGACAGAGAAAAGGGCGCGGGCTTCGCGCTGATCGGACTCGACCCGAAGCTGGGTTGCCCAAGCAGCGTGCCGGGATGGGAAGAGCCTTTTTGGCGTCGGGTCGCCGAGGTTAGAGCGCCAGGGACTTGAGGAGCCGCCGGAACCGCGGCTTTTCACTTAGCTCCCGGAAGACGGGGTCAGAGGCGACGAAGATCAAATTGTCGGCCTTTTCATCGTTTGCCTTGTCGAGATAGTCGAGCGCGCGCTCGGTCTCGCCCAGGCCCGCATAGATCGAGGCAATGCTATAAGCCGAAACGTAAGTCGCTTTCGGAAGCGTGAGGAGCTTGCCCAGGATCTTTCGGGCCTGTTCCTGGTCGCCCGAGCGGGCGAGCGCATGCGCGTAGGTCGCTTCAATAAGGGGAGAGTCGGGAGAGAGCGAACGCGCCTTCTCGAGCGAAGCCAGCGCTTGCCGGAGCTTTCCCTGCTGAACATAAGTCCGACCTAGCCAGAGGTGCGAGAGCACGAAGTTCGCATCGAGCTCCTGCGCCGAACGGAAGTGGCTCTCGGCGGCGTCGTATTTTCCTTGGTAATAAAGCGGCAGCCCGGCTGCGGTGTTGGCCGTGAGCGAGAGCGGATCGAGCTCGAGCGCGATCCCCATCTGGCGTTCAGACTCGGGGAAATTCCGGACTGAGATCAGGAACTCTCCGTACCATTGGTGCGCGGTCGCGTTGCCTGGGCTCGAATAGAGCGCCTTCTGGAAGTTGGACTCGGCTTCCTCCCAGCGGTGGTCGTAGTAGGCCTTCTGTTCGGCGACGGCTACAAGCGCGTCGGCCAGGTTCGGATCGAGCGCGAGCGCATGGCGCGAGAGGCGTTCGCCTTCGGCCTCGGCCTCATTGGGCGACATGTATCCATAATAGCTCATTAGGCCGCGATTGCTCGAGAGTGCGGCGTAGGGGAGCGCGAACTTCGAGTCGAGCGCGATGGCCTTGCGGAAGAACTGCTCTGCGCGCTTCAGACCGTCTTCTGTGCGCTTGGCGTTGAAGTATTTCCCTTTGAGGTAAAATTGG
>JAYVOO010000433.1:0-4609 GCA_043757905.1 Oligoflexia bacterium | reverse complement strand
ACCCACGCTCTCGGCCAAGATTGCCACGCCTGCCAGGATCGGGAACTTGAGCCGGCACTTCTGGCACTTCAGATGTCCGGAGCGGATCTCATGCACCTCGGCCTCGCCACCCGAACGCGCCTGATCGCGCGTGCTTAGCTCAAGCTTCGAGTCGCAGCGCGGGCAGCGTAGCTTAGGGACCGTCGTGTTCAGCATCCGCTACGCTTGCCGCTCGATCGAAACTTCATTGTGGCAACTCGAGCAGAGATCGCGAAAAGCTGGCCGGATGCCGCCCGAAGCGATCGGTAGCGCCGCCTTGCAGCCCGGACACGTGCCACTGCCCCCGAGGATCGCCCCCTCCTGACCATAGGCATAGGCCGCGAGAAAAGGTCCCGCCAACAAGAAGCCCGGCACCAGCACGAAGTGCACGAGCGGTAGAAAGACCGTGCAGACCGCGAGCCCCCAGCAGATGCCCAGGTAGCGCAGCGTTCTCTTCGTACGCGCTCTGCGGTCCCAACGCACGATCTCGATCTCGCCGAAGGCTTCATTTCCGCGGGTGTCCGTGATACGAACTCTTTCACGTTCTGAAGTGACGGTCATGTGCCGCAGCCTACCCCAAACTGGAGTCCGAGTCATGAAAACTGAGAAAGCATCCGCCGAGACGATCGCAGCCTCGGACGCCCGCCTTGAAGCTCTCGAAGTGGGTGAAGCTCGCGCAGGCGCTGCACGCCAAATCCAAGCCTAAATCGGAACCGATTGCCATGGCCGAAACGAAAACAAAGTCCATCCGGCGTTGAGTCTGTCTTGCTTTTCTTCGACGCCGCAAACCCATTTCCGCACGTTGACGAAGAAGTCGTCACCTATCCCGAGGCCCAAGCGCATTCGGCCGAGGTTGACCGCTGGCTTGGGCTCGACACCGAACGGATCGAAGCGGCGCTTGGCGCGAAGTGTCCTGAGGGCCAAGAGCATTGGCTCGGGTTGCCAGTCCGCGCGCTTCTCACTCCTTACACGGAATTGAGAAGCCTGCTGGAGAGGCTCGGCCCCCGGCCGGGCGACACGCTCGTGGATCTCGGCGCCGGTTACGGGCGCATGGGTTTCGTGATCGCACGCCACTTCCCGGGCGTAAGTTTCATAGGTTACGAATGCGTTACTGAACGCGTCCAAGAGGCGAGCCGCTGTCTAAAGGGCGCGGGCGCAGACTCCAGGGCACGGATGGAGATCGCAGATCTCTCGGACCCTCACTTCCTGCCCGTGGCCGCACCTTACTATTTCATCTACGACTTCGGCAGCGTGAGCGCGATCGAGAAGACACTCGGCGACCTGCGGGTAGTCGCGCGACTTCACCCGATTGCGGTGGTCGGCCGCGGCCGCCGGATCCGCGACGCGATTGAGCGCGGACATCCATGGCTCTCCGCCATCCGGAAGCCTGAACACTTCAAGCACTCCTCGATCTACCGCAGCACCTCGGGCTAGACCCGCGTCTTACCGGCGATCCAGTTGCGGACCTGCCCCGCGATCTCGTGGTCGAGCGTATCGAACTCAAGATATGCGCCGTAAGCATCTTGCGCGCTCTCGACCCAGGTACTCGCAGCCGAGACCTGCACGGGTTTCGCGCGGCCGGAAAGGGCTTCGACGAAGGCTCCCGAGATCGAGAGGACCGTGCCTTTCGTAATCAGATGCTTACTCAGAACGCGAATTCCGAGCTCGTCGATTTCCTGGACCTGCATCCCTAGGACAAGGTCCACTTTCATTTCCGTTTCCGGTACGGCCGGCAGTCCCTGAGCCTCGTGCTGGATCTCATCGGATTTCAAGTAGTCTTGCAACTTAGTGACCAGGACCTCCCGGTTCAATGGCTTGAGCAGGTAGTCGTTGGCACCGATCTCGATCGCGTGAGCCACGGAGGCCGTATCAGTGTCAGTCGAGACTGCGATGAGCGGGAGGGTCTTGGAGAGCTCCCCGCGGACCCACTGAATCAGCTCGAAACCCGCTTTCTCGCGCACGAGGTTCACGTCGATTATGCAGAACTGCGGCTTTTGGATCCTGAGCCGCTCCTGGATCTTCTCTAACGTCGGGAAAGCCTCGACCTGAGCGCCAAATTTGCTGAGCCACTGCACAGCGAGCTTCAGGAAAACCGGATCGTCGTCGGCGACAAAAACCAGGGGTTTGCCCCGGGAAGGCGACTTAGGCATTGAGCTTCCTCAGCTTCCGAGCGAGCGTTTCATCCAAGCCCGCGACATTCACAGTGCTGAAGTAGTTGCCCGATGCACCGTGATAGCCCGCGACCTGATCAGTGACGTAGATCGCGTTGCCGAGCCCGGCCTGATCGAGCAATGGCGCCTCGATCGTGACCCTGGTACTCGCGGCGAGCTTCACCGGCGATTCCACCAGAAATCCGGTGCCGCTAGCATTACCGATCTGCGCGCTCACCCTCACCTGAAGCTTCGGCATCTCCTCCACCGGGAACTTGTAGGTGCGGTAATCGACATCCTTCAGGAGCTTACGCACTTTCTGAATAAAGATGGCCGCGGAGAAAGGCTTGAGCAAGTAATCCGTTGCTCCAAGGGAGATCGCTTGAAACACAGTCTTCTTGTCGCTCAGGCCGCTTGCAACCAGGATCGGGACCTGGGCGAGGTGCGGGAACTCCCGCCGGGCCGAGAGAAACGCGAAACCGGGCTTACCCGGCATCTCAAGATCCAGGACGATCAAATGCGGCGATTTATTGACGGTCAACTCGAACGCCTTGTCCACAGAGTCCGCCTCGATCACCGAAACGCCGATGTTCTCCAGGATTCTGCGGCCCAGAAGGCGAACGTCCGGCACGTCATCGATGATCAGAACTTCTTTTCCCTTCAAAGACATACTTAAAGATACCAAGCCCGGGCACTCAACTCCAAGTGACAAAAAGACGAAAAGACCACATGACCTCTTTTCCAGTGCTGGATCAAGCGACCCTTCAAAATCTCCGAGAGCTGGACGAGGACGGCAGCCAGGGCTTCGTCGCGGAACTTCTGGGCCTGTTCATCACCTCTTCCACCGAACGGCTCCAAGCGCTTGGCGCTGCACTTGCCGCAAAAGATCCGCGCCGGCTGGGGGCCGAGGCCCACTCCCTGAAGTCGAGCGCCGGCAACATCGGCGCCCTCCGCCTCTCGCAGCTCTGCCAGTCGCTCGAGAATCTCGGCAAGTCGGGGGATATACAGGCGGCCGAGGCACTAACCCAAGAGCTTCGCGTTGAGCTCGATCGCGTGCTCGCGGCGGTTCGCCAGCTTCCCGAGTTCGCCCCCTCGAAAGCCGCTTAAGTCGACTTCCGTTCGACGACCGTTTCGATATTGAAGTTCCCGTGCGGCGTCGTGAAGCGGATCGCGAGCCAATGCCCGAGCGCGCCCGCATGAGGCACGCTGTGACCCCGGCCTTCGAATACTTCCGGCGCGCGTGCTTGAAGCGCGGTCCCCCGCTCGCTCAGGCGCAAGGCAGTTGCCTGGATGATCGAAGAGCAGAGCGCGGAGAAGGCCGCCTTGAACTCGAGATTGATCTCGGCGTAAGTGCGCCCGAACAGCGCGGCCGAATACGTGAGCAGCGTCCACAGGTCAAATGAGAGCGCGAAGCTCACCGTGACGCTTTCGTTGGCCAGGCACTGGACGAAGGAGAAGTCACCGCTCGCATCGCCCCGGCCGCGGATATAGATTCGGTCGCGCTTGGCTTCCATCCGGCCGGTCTTGCAGAGCGTCTCGAGCGCGGCCTGAAGAAAGGGTTCGATGAAGTCGGCGCCATTCTTCAGGGCGGCCTGCTGGAGTAGCTCTGAGGTGGAAAGTGGCGCCTCCCTGACTCCCGCGAGCGGACCTGCGGCGCGGGGTGCGCCAACTGGAGCCCGGGGCTTCACGCCGCGCACGAGCGCAGGCGGCTCCAACTCGGCCTTGACCTGCCCAATCAGGCTCGCGACGGCAATCGGCTTTTCCAGAAGAGACAGATAGCTCCACTCGGGAGGGCCCAGCCTCTTCTCCTCGGATGTTCCGAGTAAAACGGCAGCCCGCGGGCGATAGGCCTTGGGAAGCGACTCGATTCTCTTCAGGACGCCGTAGCCGTCCATACGGGGCATCTTGATGTCGAGTACCAGCAGATCGAAAAGCTGCCCTCCCATTCGCCGGAGCGCATCCGATCCGTCGTAAGCCTCCACGATCGTCGCTTTGGGATACGCGCGACCCAGCGCGATCCGCAGGGTCTGGCGGATTGCCGCTTCGTCGTCAACGATCAAGATATGATAGCCTTCTGACATTCGATCTCTCTAGTGTGAAGGAAAGAATGCCCGTTGGATCTAGCTTAAACAGGTCAAGCTCCCACCCGGCAAGCTCAAACCATGATATAGCCCAACCATGCGTACAAGAACTCTCAGCGCCTGGATTCTGACCGCTGTTTTCCTGATGACAGCCTGCTCGACCGCGCAGAAGCGCGCCCAAGAGCAGATGGAGCATGAAGCGTTCGAGGAAGCGGCGCAGACGTACGAACAGATCTTGAAACGCCGCCCAGACGATGCCGACGCGGCCGTGGGGCTGAAAGAAGCCCGCTTCAAGATTCTCGACAAGAAGCTCATCGACGTGCGGAAGGCGCGCAGCTCAGGCAGTCCGGCGCAAGCGGT
>JAYVOO010000432.1:0-4612 GCA_043757905.1 Oligoflexia bacterium | reverse complement strand
TAAAACTCGCTACGGCTCGAAGCGCGAGATTGGGTTTCTTGCCCAGGAGCTGGAACGCGTCGTGCCGGAAGTCGTAGCCACGGCCCGGGGCAAAGACGCTTGGCGCTCGGTGAACTACGGAGCACTGACGGCGCTCCTCGCAGAGGGCATTAAAGAGCAGCAAGAAGAGATTTCGTCGCTGCGCCAGCAGAACCGGAACATGGAAGAGCGTTTGGCGCGCCTGGAAAAGCTGGCTCGTTAACCGCCGTCGAAATCAGCGTCCACCTAGCCAGCACGCTCTCGTCGGGTGTTTGTTAATTTGCTGCTGGACCAATATTTGGCCGGCCTCATCCCCAAACGGTCGGAGTACCCAGCTCCCGCGCAAGTCCATGCTCGAGCCGCTTCGTTGCGTGAAATATTTCATGCCGTCGAGTGGTTGGGTGAGCTGGATTGGCTAGCTTCACCCCTTGGCGTGCGTCACCATGGATGGGTAGTTGAGATGCAGAGGCCACGGAGGGCCGGGCCAAGGGGTGAAGCTAGCCAATCCAGCTCACCCAACCACTCGACCGCGCGCGACTTATTTCACGCAGCGAAGCGGCTCGAGCATCTGCTGGAGCTGGCGCGGGTAGAGCCTGCTGTAGACCGAATGCGAGTTTCGCATAATCGAAGCGCTCTCGCCGATCAGATTGAGTGGCAGGCTGAGATCGGTGTACTCGTCGTTGAGGCCCATCAGATGGCCCAGCTCATGGTAAAGCACGCTGACCGCCTGCTGGACGACGAAGTTGCCTGAGTCCTGGCGATTATTGAACGGATCGCCGACAGCCGGAGTGTTCTGCTCGCAGGCATTCACGCAAGAAGTGGCGCCTTTCGCGCACTGGTCCTGGCAGATGTTGACGGCATCCTTGCGGACCTGAGCACAGCTAGATGAGCCAGTTTCGCTCCGATAACATTTGTGGACCTGAACAAGCGGGCTGACCTTCGTGCCGGGGGCGACGATCCGAAGCTCGATGTTAAAACGCGCCTTCGGAGAATACACCAGACCCTTCTCAGGAGGGCAATTCAGCGTGACGGTCTTGTTGCCGTCGGTCGCCGTGATGGACGAGCTCGTATGCGCGCCTACCTGACAGTTGTACCAGCTGTTCGCGCTCTCCTGCCAGCGAGCCAGAACGCCTTCGCGCTCTGACTTCGAGAAGTCGTCATCGAAAGTGAAGTTGGCGACCAGTCCGACCAGGGTCTCGCCGGCTGGGGTCTCGGAGATCGAATAATGGTTCGTACTCGCGTACGGATAGCTCGGGCTTCGGCGGTTCACGTTAACCGTCTTGTTCTTTTTGTCGTCATCGACGCCCTTGCAGGAAATCTTCGGCTGAATCTCCTGGAAAGCAGGCATTCCACAGAGATGGTACTGCAGGGCCGCACGCTCATCCACGGGCAGGTCAAGTAGCGTCTGCCGAACAACGTTTGGAAATTTTTTCACGACATAGTCGAGATCCCGCTCGCAGAGATGATCGGCTTCGGACTGGATACGGATCCGATTCGCGCGAATCACTTTGGCGAAATTGTCGATCAGGTCAGCGCTCACAGACTTCAAGAGCGGCGTGACCAGCGGCGACTTGCTGTTTCTGAGCGCGTGCTCCACACCGGTCTGCAGCGCGATGACCGAGTCAGGCGAGGGCTTGAAAGTGTCCAGATAAAAAGAGCGGCCGAGCTCGAAGGCTTTCTTCGGGTCTAGGTTATGGAACTGGTTTGAGTGAGAGTCTTTTAGCTGCTGATCCATCAAGATGCTCGCGCCGACGAAGCTCATCACACGCTTGAGGAACTGCTCGTAGCGGTCAGCCGGAAGATGGAAAAGGGCCTCGAAGTCGGCCAGCAGCCGCGAGCGCATGGCGCGCACGTCGAAGCACGAGGCCTCGTCGAGCTTCTGTGGGTCGCAGACGTCTTTCTCCTGATAAGCCAGATGGTCGTCGAGCACGAGCGCGAACGCCCAGGACATCGGCTCCAGCTGCATCGCGGCGCCGCGGTACTTGATGAGCAGGCCCATCTTATCGGGTGGGGAGTTGAAGATCTCCTCGTCGGTGGGCAGCGTGCTGGGCAGGATCTCAATCGCGTGAAAGCCTGAGGACTGCGGATGGATGCAAGCGCCCGGGGGCACGACGATCTTGACCGGACGGCGCTCAGTATCGAGGGCCGCGTACCGGAGAGTTAGGAACTCAAAGAGCTCCTCGCGCAGGCGTTGCGATGCGAGCAGCGCGATCGCGGCGGGATCCTTCTTCGAAGAGAGCGAGAGATAGCTTTCCATCTCGGGCTTCGTGCAGCCGAAGCGGAACTTCGAGTCACCCAGCGCTTCCGAGCGGTCGAGGTAGCCGTAGCCCCCGTGGCTGTCGCCAAAGATGCCTTCCACTCCGGGCGTGTAGAAATGCGGCTTAGCGTAAACGTCGTGCGAGGGAACAAATTTCTTTGGCAATCCGAATTGTCCGCCTGGGCCCTGAAATGGAGGGACATTCGAAGGGCCGGGGATCGGTGCGGTCGAAGGTTTGATCACCGGCCATGGCAGTGGCGGCTTCACGATGACCGCGGGAACCGGGGACGGCAACGGCAATGGCAATGGATTCGCTGAAGGCGCTGGTGACGGAAGGGATGGAAAATGCGGAGAAGGAAGCACGACCGGAGTCGAGCTCGGAAAGATCGGCGCGGGAAGGGTGATGGGGCCGGGGACTGGGTCCGGCAGCGGGCTAGCGATTTTCTTCGGAGGTGGCGGCACTTCGGTCCAGCCGTCGTCAGGGCCCGCACCGCGCTCGATGGGGGTCGGAGGAGTGAGGCCGCTACCTTGGGCGACGGTGGCGCTCTGGCGCGAGGTGCAGCTCGAGAGGCCAACAATTAGAAGCGGTAAGATTTTAAGGGCGAATGCTGGGTTCTTCAACATAAACAATGTAACTCCACTGCCCGGCACGAAAGGGCGATCCGCTATGAGCAAACCGCATACCGCGTAAAGCCACCTGAGCGACGCTCTGCCCGCCACGGGCGAAACGCACCGCCTAAGGCGCGGGCGCGTGTCGAAGCTTTGGTCAGAAGTGGAAAAAGCTAGCGCGGGCTCACTGGCTGAGCGGCACGATCGGGACCGTCGGATAGCCGAAGCGGAACTGCTGATTGACGTAGAACCAGTCCGAGTGATCGGGGTGCAGGTGCTGGTGATCGGGAGCTTTCCGGAACTTCCACGTGGGATCGAGCACCTCGCCCGTCGCGAGCTCGATCCAGGTATGCCCGCCCGAGCTTCCGTCAGCGGACTTGCTCACGTTTGCTCCGAAGACCACCCGATGCGGGACCCCGAAGCGCTCGAGCACGAAGCTCGTGAGCAGCGCCATATCGATGCAAATCCCGCTTCCTTCGCGAAGCGCGATCTCGAAAGCGCGGACGGGGTGCCGGTATTGCGGGATTGACGCCGAGAAACTGCCCGGCGCCTGCCCCTTCAGCGAGAGCGTTGCCTGATGGGCGCTCGCCTCGACCGCCGTCGTGATTCCGGGAGAGGGATCATAGAGCGCGCCTGATTGCGGGTAGCTCAGGTAGTCCTGGACCTGAAGCGAGAGAAATTCGGTGAGCGTCGTGTCCAAGAGCTGGCCCGTCGCGCTGAAGCCGTAGAGGTCAAGGATCTGAGATACCAACTCGTCGAGAACGCGTGAGAGCCGGCTGCCTGGCCGTTTGTCGACAAGCATCAGCCGGCCACGGAGCGCGCCGTCGCCGACGATGAAGTAGTCGGGAAACGGATGCGAGGAGAATGTGGCGTTACGCTTGACCAGCTTGCGTTTAGCACCCATCGGGTAAGCGTTCACGATCTCGAGTGACCCTTCGGGATGCGAGTAACGGTAGACGAGCTCAAGGTTCATCTGCAGGGTCTGAGGCCATGCCGGATTGGCGGACAAGTTCCAGATCAGATCCTGGATGCGGGACTGACGTTCGGCGAGCGAAAGCGGCGGCATGGAATAGGCCGAAGGAGAGCTGGTCTGGAGGACCAATAGGAAAAGCGGACACGCGAGTGCCCAAGTGGCGAATCGATTCATTTCCCCTCCCCAGTCAAATGGATGATGAGGGGTTACGACGCGGAATCGCTTTCTTCAAGCGCTAATCGCCCAGTTCAATTCCAGACGAGGTGGAATTTAGGGCTGAAGCGCTTTGACGGTCAGCGATGGCGGGATATTCTTGATGGAGACCGGCACCCCCATCGCGTCCGCGAGAACTTCTTCACTGGCGCGGGCTGGTCCACGCTTCTGAGCCTGAATCGTGATCAAATGCTGGCGGAGATCTTTGAACATCAGGTGTTTGATGCTGTATTCGTTTTCCTGCAGCACGACCTGGCGGGCGATATGCTCCTTGAGATTCAGCACGATCGGCGCCTTGAGGTTTGCCGTCATCTGCGTGATGTCTTCGGGAATGGTCAGGATACTGAACACAGCGGACTGGTTGATGTTCTCGAGCTTCAGCTCACGGAGCTCGGCGGCCGAGAGGCGGGCCGTATAGTCCGGGCGAAAAATCTTGGGCTCTAGAATTGGAAATGCGATATCCGGGCTGTCCAACGATTGCAGCCAGAGGATCAGGGTTTCGTCACCCGGATCGACCAAGCAGAATCGGGTTTGCTCCGGAA